>CAYQGF010000292.1:0-5212 GCA_964416885.1 uncultured Iamiaceae bacterium | reverse complement strand
CTCGCCACCGGCCTGGCCCTCGCGTACCACCGCGGCGTCACCCTCGGGACCTTCAACCGCCCGGGCTATGGCCGGCTGCTCGGCATCAAGCTCACCCTGGTGGTCGTCTCGATCGTCCTGGCCGCCCTCCACGGCGTGGTCGCCACCCGCGACCCTCGCCGGGCCCGGCCCCTCGCCCTCACCGGGCTGGGCAGCTCGCTGCTGATCGTCGTCTTCGCCACCGCCCTCGTGCCCTAGGCCCGTCGGGAGCCGAGCGGGTCACCACTCGGGGCCGTAGGTCCAGTCGGGCTGCTTGCGCCAGAACGACTCGTCGTCGACCAGCGTTGACCGTGTCGCACGCCCCAGAGAGAGGCACAATGGGAGCCGTGTCCATGACCGTTGAAGTCCCCGAGCCGCTCGCCAGCCGCCTCGCCGCGGAAGCCGACGCACGCGGGGTGAGCGCCGAGAAGGTCGCGCTCGACACGCTCACCGAGCGCTTCGGGCCGGCGCGCCGCAGGTTGGGGTTCGCATCGATCGGAGCATCCACGACCGGGCAACGGGCAGCAGACGCCGAAGAGGTCCTCGCCGCCGAGGGCTTCGGCATCGATAGTGCTGATCGTTGACACCGGCCCGCTGCTGGCCACCGCTGACACAGCCGATCCGGACCACGCCGCCTGCCTGGCCCTGCTCGAAGGCCACCCCGGCCCGCTGATCGCCACCCTCGACCACCGGGACTTCCGAGTCATACGCCCCGCTCACACCGACGCCCTCGAACTCATCCCCTGAGGGCCGGTCACCACTCGGGGCCGTAGGTCCAGTCGGGCTGCTTGCGCCAGAACGACTCGTCGTAGACGGCCCGGCCGTCGGCGACGTCGAGGAGCTTGGGCATCGGCCGGGGGCCGGGACGGGGGCAGCGGGGCCGGGCGACGTGCTCGGCCACCTCGTCGGGGAAGGCGGCCAGGACGCTGGCCACGACGAGCCGCTCCTCGACGGGGAGGTAGCAGCGGTTGCCGTCGGTGACCCGGCCCAGCCAGCCCTCGATGGCGGCCACGTCGTGGCGGTCGCCCTCCCCCCGCTCCAACCGGCCCAGCCGCTCGGTGATCTCGGTCGAGCCCAGCTTGCACGGCGGGCACTGCCCGCAGGACTCCACCGACAGGAACCGGGAGAACCGGTACGCGGCGTCGACCATGCAGGCGGTGTCGTCGTAGACGATGAAGCCGGCCGAGCCCATCCCGCTCCCGATGGCGGCGAAGCCCTCGTAGCTCACCGGGACGGCGAGGTGCTCGGCGGTGACGACGGGGTTGGCGACCCCGGAGAACACCGCCTTCACCCGGCGGCCGTCCGCCACTCCCCCGCCGACCCGGTCGATGACCTCGCCGAGCGGCGTGCCCAGCTCGACCTCGGCGACCCCGGGGCCGACGACGTCACCGGTGACCGTCGCCACGGTGGTGCCGGGCGACTCGGCGGTGCCGAGGGACCGGAACCACGACGCCCCACGGGCGAGGATGTGCGGGACGTGCGAGAGGGTCTCGACGTTGTTGACCAGCGTCGGGTTGGGCTCGTCGACCCGCGTCCGACCGCGGTGGGGGCCGGCCTCCCAGCCCTCCTGGGGCGAGGCCGCGAACAGCCCGTGCTCGTAGGGCGGGAACCAGCGGGGCAGCGGCGGCTTGCCCTCGATGACCTCGAGCATCGCCTTCTCCTCGCCGAAGAGGTACTCGTCGGGGCCCCGGACCACGGTGACCTCGACCTCCGGGGCCAGGCCGGCGGCCTGCATCTCCTCGATGGCGCGCACCAGGGCGGCGACCTCGCGCTCGTAGCTGTCCTTCACCCCGATGAAGACGCCCCGCACGCCCACCGCGAAGGCGGCGATGGCCAGCCCCTCGACGAACTGGTACGGGTCGGCCCGCAGCAGCGCCCGGTCCTTGAACGTGCCCGGCTCGCCCTCGGCCGCGTTGGCCACCAGGTAGCGGGTGCCGGGCTGCTCGGCGATGCCGGCCCACTTGCGCCCGGTGGGGAAGCCACCGCCGCCCCGGCCCCGCAGGCCGGCCGCCGTGACCTCCTCGATCGTCGCTTCCGGGCCGAGCCGATGGGCGGCCTCCAGCCCCCGCCCGGCGACTTCGCCGGCCAGGTAGGCGTCGAGCGACGAGACCGGGGCTTCGGGCAGCAGGTGGGTCATGGCAGACCTCCAGGGACGCGACCCCACCACCGTGCCACGGCGGGTCAGAGGAGGCCGAGCCGGAGCCGGGCGGCGTCCGACAGGCGGTCGAAGCTCCAGGGCGGGTCCCACACCAGGGTGACCAGGACCTCGTCGACGCCGGGCACGGTGCCCACGACCTGCTCGACGTCGCCCTTGAGGACGTCGCCCATGCCGCAGCCGGGGGCGGTCATCGACATGTCGATCTCGATCCGCCGCCGACCGTCGTCGTCGAGGTGCTCCTCACAGCGGTACACCAGCCCCAGTTCGAGGACGTCGATCGGGATCTCGGGGTCGTAGACGGTGTGGAGAACGTCGAGCACCTGCTCCATCGAGTACTGGCCGTGCCGGACGGCGACCGACCGGTCCTCCCCCTCGGGCACCAGGCCCAGCGCCGTCGCCGCCTCGGGCTCGATGCGGAAGAGGCCGGCGGTCGTGCGGACCGTCACCGCCCCGCCGAGGGCCTGCACGACCGCGAGCGGGGTGCCGGCGGGCAGCACCGTGGCCCCACCGGCCGGGATGGTGACCGCCGGGCAGTCCCGGTCGAGGGTGTGCGACCCCGCGCCCGGGCTCACGACCCCTCGCCCTTGGCCGCGTCCGGGGCCGGGCCGGGGGCGAGCAGGCCGTCGAGCGTCGTGGCGACCGCGGCGGCGACCCACTCCCGCACGGCCGGGGGCGCCGTCAGCCCCTCCACCGTGGTCGTCGCGAAGGCCCGCACCAGCATCGTGCGCGCCGCCGCTTCGGTCAGGCCCCGGCTCCGCAGGTAGAAGACGCCGTCGGTGTCGAGCCGGCCGACCGTCGCCCCGTGGGTGCACGCGACCTGGTCGGAGTGGATCTCCAGCCAGGGCCGGGTGTCGGCCCGGGCGGTGGGGCCGAGCAGGAGGTTGCGGTCCTGCTGGTCGGCGTCGGTGCCCACCGTGCCGGCGGCGACGACGACGTGGCCGGTGAACGAGGCCCGGCCGCGGTCCGGGACGATGGCGGCGAAGTGCTGGCGGCTGGTGCCGTGCGACGCCCGGTGGCGGACCGAGGCCGTGGTGTCGTGGTGGCCGCCGGGGCCGGGCACGGTGAGGCCGGTGAGGGCCGCTTCGGCCCCGGGCCCGTCGAGGGTGACGGTGAGGTGGTGGTGACCGGCGCCGGCGCCGAGGGCGACCACCCCGGCCGAGACCTCGGAGCCTTCGTGGGCCACCAGGTCGGTGCGCACGACGTGGGCGCGCCCGCCTTCGCGGGGGAGCACCACCAGGTGGTCGACCCGGCTGCCGACCGCGGCGTCGACGGCGGTGGTGGCGTTCGTGAGGCCCTCCTCGGAGAGCGAGCGGAAGGTCTCGACCAGGACGGCCTGCCGGCCGGCGGCGACCTCGACCTCGACCCGCGGGTGCGACGTCCAGCCGGTGCCGAGGTGGACGAGGTGGACCACCGCCCCGTCCTCGCCCCCACCGTCGGCGTCCAGCCGGACCCGGACGGGGTGGCGGCTCCACAGCCGGTTGAGGGCCTCGAAGCCGTCGCGGGGCACCGGCGCGGCGCCGCTCGCTTCGGCCTCGGCCTCGACGACCGGGCCGCCGGGGCCGAGGCGGGACAGCTCGGGGTCGTAGCGCCCGTCGACCAGGACGACCCGCCACCCGTCGGGCAGCTCGTCGAGCCAGCCGGCCAACCGGTCGACGGCCACCGGACGCGCCTCGATGGCGTCGCCCGGGTCGTCGACGACGCCGGTGAGAGCCGCGAGCGGCGCGTACCGCCAGGCCTCGTCGCGGGTGGTGGGCAGGCCGTTCTCGACCAGCCAGCGCCGGGCGGCACCGTCCTCGGCCGGCGCCTCGGGGGCGGCGAGCGGGGTGACGGTCATCGGACCACCCGGTCGGCCGCGGCCGCCTCGGCGCCGACGAACGGGGCGTAGCCCTCGGCGTCGATGGCAGCCGCCACCTCGGCCCCGCCGGAGTGGACGACCGCCCCCCGGTGGAGGACGTGCACCCGGTCGGGCACGACCAGCTCCAACAGCCGGGGGTAGTGGGTGATGATCAGGTAGGACCGCTCGCCGTCGCGGAGTCGTTCGAGGGCCCGGGCGATGGCCCGGAGGGCGTCGACGTCGAGGCCCGAGTCGGGCTCGTCGAGGATGGCGAGCCGGGGCTGCAGCAGGGCCAGTTGGAGGACCTCGTTGCGCTTCTTCTCGCCCCCCGAGAAGCCGTCGTTGACCGCCCGGCCGAGCAGGCCCGGGTCCATGTCGAGCTCGGCCATCACCGAGCGGGCGTCGCCGAGGAAGGCCCCGGCGTCGACCTCCGTCGCACCACGGGCCTGGCGCTGGGCGTTGACCGCGGTGTGGAGGAAGTGCATGTTGCCGACCCCGGGCAGCGAGGCCGGGTACTGGAAGGCCAGGAACAGCCCGGCGACCGCCCGTTCCTCGGGCTCCATGGCCAGCAGGTCGCGGCCGTCGAAGGTGACTTCGCCGGTGGCCTGGTAGCCGTCGCGGCCGGCCAAGACGTGGGCCAGGGTGCTCTTGCCGGCCCCGTTGGGCCCCATGACGGCGTGGACCTCGCCCCGGCCGATGTCGAGGTCGAGGCCGTTCAGCACCGTGGTGTCGGCGATGGTGGCGGTGAGGTCGCGGATCCGCAGCATCAGCCGACCGCCCCTTCCAGGCTGACCCGCAGCAGGGCGTTGGCCTCGACGGCGAACTCCATGGGCAGGTCGTCGAACACGTCGCGACAGAAGCCGTTGACGATCATGGCGGTGGCGTCCTCCTCGCCGAGGCCGCGTTGGCGGCAGTAGAAGAGCTGGTCCTCCCCGATGCGGGAGGTCGAGGCCTCGTGCTCGACCTGGGCGGCGTCGGTCGAGACCTCGACGTACGGGAAGGTGTGGGCGCCGCAGTCGGGGCCGAGCAGCAAGGAGTCGCAGCGGGTGTGGTTCCGGGCGCCGACGGCCGAGCGCAGGACCTTGACCAGCCCCCGGTAGGTGTTCTGGGCGTGGCCGGCCGAGATGCCCTTGGACACGATGCTGCTGGTCGTGTTCCGCCCGACGTGGATCATCTTGGTGCCGGTGTCGGCCTGCTGGTGG
>CAYQGF010000291.1:4916-5214 GCA_964416885.1 uncultured Iamiaceae bacterium | reverse complement strand
AATCTCTCGCGCACGCGGTACCTCCGAGCACCCCCAATGGACGCTGCCCCCTTGGCGACGGGGGGCAACCACACCCTCTCTGTTCCGGGAGGGGCGCCGCGGCCCCGTTGACAGGTCATGACCCTACGGAAGCGGGCTTGTGGAACGGAAGGGGAACAGCCTGTGGATTCCCGGGGATCTCGCGGTGGATGTCCCCCACCCTGTCCACACCCCTGTGGGCCCCCGGTCCGAGCGGAGCCTCGCGAGCGTCAACCCGCGACGGAGGCCTCGACCGGGCCCGAGCGGCCCGTCGCCGACG
>CAYQGF010000291.1:0-4816 GCA_964416885.1 uncultured Iamiaceae bacterium | reverse complement strand
CTCGTTGCCCTGCGAGGCCCTGCCGAGCAGAGCCTCGCGAGAGCGTCAACCCGCGACGGAGGCCTCGACCGGGCCCGAGCGGCCCGTCGCCGACGAAGGAGGCGACATGAGCGGGCCAGCACAGCTCGTTGCCCTGCGAGGCCCTGCCGAGCAGAGCCTCGCGAGAGCGTCAACCCGCGGCGGAGGCCTCGACCGCGATGTCGATGGTGGCGACCTTGCCGACGAGGACCCCGCCGGTCTCGAGGGCCTGGTTCCAGGTCAGGCCGAAGTCCTCGCGATCGAGCTCGATGCGGCCCTCGAAGCCCACGACGACCGCGCCCCACGGGTTCTTGCCCACGCCGTTGTAGGTGGCGGTGAAGCTCACCGACCGGGTGACGTCGCGCACGGTCAGGTCACCGGTGAGGGTGAAGGTGTCGCCCTTGACGTCGGAGATCCCGGTGGAGCGGAAGGTGATCTGCGGGAAGGTCTCGGCGTCGAAGAAGTCCGGGCTCGTGAGGTGGGCGTCGCGGTCGGGCGCCCCGGTGTCGATCGAGCCGACGGCGATGGTGACCTCGACCGAGCTCTGGGCCGGGTCCTCGGCGAAGGTGATCGCCCCCTCGACGTCGCCGAAGCGGCCTCGCACCTTCGAGACCATCATGTGGCGCACCGAGAAGGTGAGCTCGGAGTGGCTGGTGTCGATGGCGTAGGTCCCGGCCTCGGGGACCTGGAGGCCCTGGAACTCGCGGGTGGGGACGGCTGCGGTATCGCTCATGACGGCTCCTCGGTAAGGTGCGGATCGGTTGCTTGCGTGGGCAACCATATCGGATTTCCTTGTCTCCGCAACTACTATGGGGGACACGACCGCCGGCCCCTTCCGACGGTGCCCTACGGTGCTCCCGCCGCTCCAGGAGCGACTCCCATGGCTGACCTCGCCCCCCTCCCCACCCCGCTCGCCGACGACCCCCGGCGCACCCACCTCGACGCCCCTGCGCTCACCGCCGCCGGGCTCCTCTTCGAGGTGGCGACGGGGCTGATGGCCCAGCTGTCCGACCAGATCACCGACGCCGGCATCTCGACCTCCGAGTTCGAGGTGCTGCTCCGGCTCAGCCGCAGCGACGGCGCCCGGCTGCGGATGAGCGACCTCGCCACCCAGGCCAACCTGTCCTCCAGCGGGCTCACCCGCCTGGTCGACCGGCTGGAGGCCCGGGGCCTCCTCGTCCGCCAGGCCTGCCCCAGCGACGGCCGGGGCTCGTTCGCGGTGCTCACCGACACCGGCATGGACCTGTTGCTCGGCGTCCTGCCCGGCCACGTCGAGCGGATCGAGCACTGGTACACGGGCGTCCTCCCCCCCGCCCGGCTCGACCAGCTCACCGCAGCCCTCCGCACCGTGCGCGACGTCGTCCGCCCCGGGGCCGAGGCCGGCGTCGAAGCCAGGTCACAGACGGACTGAGGCCACTCCACCCCGGGGAGCCGGGCCATCCCCGCCGAAGCTCGCTGCGCTCGCCGGCTCGGGCTGGCGCTCACGCCGGCAGCCCCCGGGGCTGCCGCCGGGCCCACCACGGCCGACGCGGGCGACCGAGGCCCACCAGACGAATGGACCGTTCACCCGGGCCCGCCACCGAGGAAGGCGCCGACCCGGGCGGCAACGTGGTCGGGTTCGTCGATCCAGGGAGCATGACCGGCGCGGGCCAGCGGCTCGAAGGTGGCGTGGGGCAGCCTGGCCGCGAAGGCACGACCGACCGTGGCGTCGCCCAACGGGTCCTCGTCGCCCCAGACCACCAGCGTCGGGGCCGTCACCCGGGCCAGCAGGTCGTCGGCGAGCAGGGTGGCGGGGTCGACGCCACGCAACGTCAGGACCCGTGGCGTGGCGTCGAGCTCGTTGCGCATCGTGTCGGTGTCGCGTAGCAGGGAGCAGAACCAGCCGACCTCGGTGGGGCCGAAGCGCCCGGACCCGATCGCCCGGCGCAGCCCGACCTGGGCGAGCATCCGCCGCACCATCGGCTCGGTCGGCGGGACCCTGGTCGTCAGGCGGCCGAGCGCGGGCTGCATGGCGAGCCGCATCACCAGCGGCGTCGACGTGGTCGGCGCGCCGAAGGTCCAGCCCAGCAGGGCGAGCCGGGACACCCGGTCGGGGTGGGCGGCGGCGGCCCGCAACCCGAAGTACCCGCCGAAGGAGGTGGCCACGACGGGGGCCGTCTCCAGGTCGAGGGCGTCGAGCACGTCGACCACGAGGGCGTCGGCGACCACGTCGAGGCCGGCCATCCCCGTGCCCCGTCGACCGAGCGCCGGGCTGAGGCCGCAACCGGGCCGGTCGAGCAGCAGGCCCGTGACCCCGTGGAGGCGCGCCGCGAGGGCGGCCCAGCTCGTGCTGGCGTTGGACGCGCCGTGCACGAAAAGCACCGCCGGCCCGTCGCCGAGCTGCTGGACGCGGACCGTGGTACCGAGCCGTTCGAGGCGGCACCAGCGCTCGGTGGGCTCCGCACCGAACGACCGCCACACCGCCCGCTCGGCGGCGCGGTACCGCTCCTCCCGACGGGGACGGACGGTCGGCCGAGCCATGACGCCCAGCCTGCTCCACCCCCCCTCTAGCGTGCGCGCCATGCGGCAGCTCCTCCCCCACCCGGCCGACGCCGTCGACGTCGATGCCGCCTACGCCGTGGCCCGGCCGGTGCTCGAGGGCCGGCCGTGGACCGTCGGCCTGATGACGGCCACCGCCGACGGCGCGGCCACGGTCGCCGGCGTGTCGGGGAGCATCGGGGGCGCGGGCGACAAGGCCGTGTTCCGGGCCGTCCGGGCCGCGGTCGACGCCATCGTGGTCGGCGCCGCCACGGTGACCGCCGAGCGCTACCACCCGGTCCGGGCCGATGCCGAGGCCGTCGGCGCCCGCACCGCCCGGGGCCAGGCCCCGCACCCGACCCTCGTCGTCGTCTCGGGGCGGCTGTCGCTCGCCCCGGACCACCCCGCGCTCGGCGAGGGCCGGGCGATCGTCGCCCACGGCCCGACGGCACCCGCCGCCCGGGTGGCCGCCTTCGCCGGGGCCGCCGACCTGGTCGCCCTCCCCGCCAGCGAGGGGGGCGGCGTCGACGTCGGGGCGTTGCTGGCGACCCTCCACGCCCGGGGCCACCGCGTGGTCGAGGTCGAGGGCGGGCCGACGCTCAACGGTGCGTTCGTGGCCGCCGACCTCCTCGACGAGCTCTGCCTCACCCTCGACCCCATGGTCGTCGGCGGCACCGCCCCCCGCATCGTGACCGGCACCGGCACCGGGACGCCCCGCTCCTGGCGCACCGCCCACCTCCTCACCCACGACGACGCCCTCTTCTGGCGCACCGTCCGAAACCGTGGTGACGCTTGAAGGCCCGCGGAGTGGACTGGCCGACATGCCCCTCGACGACGAGGACCGGAACCGGACCGAGGCCTACTTCGCCGCCTGGGATGCCTGGGTGGGCGCCGCCTCGCGGGACGGCGGGGTCCGCAGCCCACGGTGGGCCGCCATCGAGCCGGCCCCACCCATCGGCGTGCTCCAGGCCGCGGCCGTCGGCCACCCCGACGCCCGCGTCCGGCGCCGCTGTCTCGAGGTCCTCGACCACGAGGCCAGCGACGTCTCCGGTCCCACCTTCCGCCAGGCCCTCGGCGACCCCGTCCCGGCCGTCCGGGTGCATGCGGTGCACGGCCTGGCCTGCGAACGCTGCCGGTCGGGGCCGCTGTGCGCCACCGACCTCGCCCGCGTCGCCGCCGCGCTGCTGGCCCTCGTCGCCGACGACCCGAGCCCCAAGGTCCGCCACGCCGCCGTCGCCGCCGTGGCGCCGCTCGTCGACCGCCACCGACCCGTTCGCGACGCCCTCGACCACGTCGCCGCCCACGACCCCGACCCCCTGGTCCGCATCGGCGCCGGAGCCGCCCGGGCCGGACGGCTGGTGCCCAGCCGTCGCGCCCTCCGCCGACGCCACCGGGCGCCGGCCGGGGCCCCTCAGGTCGAGTCGGCGGCGGAAGGCTCCTTGAGCAGGGCACGCATCTCGTCGGCGAAGTCCTCGACGCCGGTGAAGTCCTTGTAGACGCTGGCGAAGCGGAGGTAGGCGACCTCGTCGAGGTCCCGTAACCGCTCCAGCACCGCCACCCCGATGCGGGTCGACTCGGCGTCGCCTCCCCGTCGGCGCATGGCGTCCTCCACCCCGGTGGCCAGGGCCTCGACCTGCTCGTCGGCCACCGGCCGGTTCTTCGCCGCGGCCCGCACGCCGGCGACGACCTTGTCGCGGTCGAAGGGCTGACGCTCACCGGTGGTCTTGACCACCATCAGCGGCACCTCGTCGACCCGCTCGAAGGTGGTGAACCGGTGGCCGCAGCCCAGGCACTCCCGCCGCCGTCGGATGGCGGTGCCGTCGTCGGAAGCGCGCGAGTCGACGACCTTGTCGTCGAGGGCCGAACAGTCCGGGCAACGCACCGGCCCAACATAAACGGCGCCGACGGAGCCGACCCCCTCAGGGCGGCGGGGGCTGGCGGGGACCGGGTGGGCCCGAGGACGGCCGGGTCAGCCGTCGAGCGGCACCCGGACCCGGTCGCCGACCTGGACGTCGGTGCTCCCCCGGTCGGCCTGCATGGCGTCGACCACGGGCCGGATGTCACCGGCGGGGTGGACCTGGCGGGCCAGCGTCCACAGCGTGTCGCCGGGCCGGGCCTCGACGACGGTCGTGGGGCCCTCGATCGGGGCCGAGCCCGGGCCGGCCAGCCCACCGGCCCACCCCGCGGCCACCTGGGCCAGCTGGACGGCCACGACCAGCACGGTGACCAGGAGCAGGGCGGCGACGATGCGCCGGCGCCGGAAGGTGGCGGCCCGGGCCGC
>CAYQGF010000290.1:0-5237 GCA_964416885.1 uncultured Iamiaceae bacterium | reverse complement strand
GAGCAGCGGCTGATCAGCGAGGTCAACACCTCGATCTACTGCTTCCGCCGCGACCTGCTCGCCCCGGCGCTGCGTCGGGTCCGCCCCGACAACGACCAGGGCGAGTACTACCTCACCGACGTGGTCGAGGTGCTCCACTCGGCCGGCTACCTCGTCACCGCCCTCCCGGCCGACGACCCCGAGGAGACGCACGGCGTCAACGACCGGGCCCAACTGGCCGCGGCCGAGGCCGAGCTGCGGCGCCGCACCAACCTCGACTGGCTCAAGCGGGGCGTCACCATGGTCGACCCCGACCGCACCTACGTCGACACCACCGTCGACCTAGCCACCGACGTCACCCTGTTCCCGGGCACGATCCTCCAGGGCTGCACCGTCATCGGCCAGGGTTGCGAGATCGGCCCCGACACCCGGCTGGTCGACTGCGTCGTCGGCGCCCGCACCACCGTCGAGCAGGCCACCGCCCGCGACGCCGAGATCGGGGCCGACGCCCACGTCGGGCCCTACGCCACGATCGCCCCCGGTGAAGTGGTGCCCGACGGCACCCGCACCGGCCCCTTCTTCGCCCTGCCCTCGCCCACCTGACCGAGCCGGTCCGACCCGCGGAGCCTCCCATGGAGACCGTCACCACCAAGCGCCTGCACCTGTTCAGCGGGTCGTCGCACCCCGAGCTGGCGCAGGACATCGCCACCCACCTCGGGGTGGAGCTGGGCCACCCCAACCTGCGGCGCTTCGCCAACGGCGAGATGCACTGCCGCTTCGGCGAGTCGATCCGGGGGGCCGACGTCTTCATCATCCAGACCCACTCCGGCGAGGAGGGTCGCTGGTCGGTGAACGACTCGCTGATGGAGCAGCTGATCATGCTCGACGCGGCCAAGCGGGCGTCGGCCAAGCGCATCACCGCGGTCGTGCCCTTCTACGGCTACTCCCGCCAGGACCGGAAGGCCGAGGGCCGGGAGCCGATCACGGCCAAGCTGGTCGCCGACATCCTCACCGCGGCCGGCGCCGAGCGGGTGATCTCGGTCGACCTCCACACCGGGCAGATCCAGGGCTTCTTCGACATGCCGGTCGACCACCTGACGGCCATGCCGATCCAGGTCGACTACCTCCGGGAGCACTTCGACGCCAGCAACCTGGTCGTGGTGTCGCCGGACTCCGGTGGCGTCAAGGCGGCCAAGCGGTTCTCCGGCGAGGTCGGGGCCGAGCTGGCGTTCGTCAACAAGTACCGGCCCAAGGGCACGGCCAACGAGGTCGTCTCCGACAGCGTGATCGGCTCGGTCGAGGGCAAGGCGTGCGTCCTGCTCGACGACATGATCGACACCGCCGGCACGATCTGCGCCGCAGCAGACCTCCTGCGGGAGGAGGGCGCCACCGACGTGTGGGCGATGGCGACCCACGGCGTGCTGTCGGGCCCGGCGATCGACCGGATCAAGAACAGCTCGCTGTCGAAGGTCGTGCTCACCGACACCCTGCCCCTGCCGCCCGAGAAGCAGATCGACCAGATCGAGGTCCTCTCGGTCGCCCCGATCATCGGCCAGGCCATCGAGTCGGTGTTCGACGACGCCTCGGTCAGCGAGATCTTCGGCGGCCGCAACCAGAGCTGACCGCCGGGCCCTCCCCGGCGACGTACGCGTCGTGCCAGGCACAACGCGTACGCCACCGGGCGGGGGAGCGGTCAGCCCGCCACGTCGGTCTTGTCGAAGACGCCCTCGGGGGTCGACGACAGGGACTCGGGGCTGGGCTGGGCCTGCGCCCGGGCGTAGCCCTCGGGCGAGGAGAGGACCGAGGTCCACATCTGGAAGGTCCGCCACTTGCCCGGGCCGAGCAGCCACTGCTGCCAGTAGCCGACGTCGCTCGGCGAGGGCGGCCGGTTGAGCCCGGCGTAGTAGACGCCGAAGATCCAGCCGTAGGTCGCCTCGGCGGCCCGCTCGAGCGAGCGGGTCACCTTCTGCCGACCGGCCTGGGTCGACGGACTGCCCATCACGCCGCTCCAGTAGGCCAGGCCGCCGGCGTCGGCGCCCCGGTCGAGGATGTTCCGGTACATGGCGTCGAGCCACTGCTGGTCCTTCGACTGCGACGACCCGGGGTCGACCTCGAAGGCGTCGTAGTACTCGTTCGACGCCACGATGTCGGCGATCAGCCGTCCGTCCTCCTGGTGGGCGCGGATGTGGGCCACGCCCGCGGCCAGCTCGGCCGGGGTCGGCGCTCGGCCCAGCAACCCGGCGTACAGCTCGTTGACGTTGTTGTGGACCAGGTTCTCGGTCGACAGGTCGACGAACTTGGCGAAGTGGCCCCGGCCGAACCCGGCGTCGAGCCGCTGGGTCCAGTACTCCAGGCCCGCGGCATCGGGGCAGCGGAACAGGATGTTCAGGTAGATGAAGCGGACGAAGCGGGCGTTGCCCTCGGGGGCCGGGCACACCGGGGGTGGCGGGTCGAGCGTCGACCTCGTCTGGTCCGGTTCGGCCGTCGTGGCGCCGGCCCCGCCGACCGTGGGGCCGACGGCGAGGGCCAGGGTCAGGGCCAGGCCGGTGGTCACGACGCCGAGGGCTCGTCGTCGGGGGGTGGAAAGGGTCATGGGGATCTCCCCGTCTGTTCGGGGGGAACGACCGGACCTCGGTTGGGGGACGCGTCGAACCGAGGACCAAGTGGTGGTCCTCGGTGGGTCGGCGTCTCCCCCGCCTCGCGCTCCCGGGGAGGTCGTTCCCCGGTGGCATCTCTGTTGTCGCCCGGCAGTCAACACCCGGGCTGCACCGTCGTCCACCACCACCGACGAGGGACACCACCCCGGGCTTGGGGGCCTGCGGCGGGCACCGGTAGCGTGGTCGACCCGACAACCGCATGCGCTCCGGCGCGATCTCAGACGTAGGAGTCCCCATGGCCGAGATCACCCTCACCGCCACCACCGGTCGCCCCACCGGCACCCGTTCCAGCCGTCGCCTCCGGGCCGAGGGCCGGGTCCCCGCCGTCGTCTACGGCCTGGGCCGGGAGCCCGTCGCCGTCTCGGTCGACTGGCGGGAGCTGCGGAGCGCGCTGATCACCGATGCCGGCGTCAACGTGCTGATCGACCTGGAGATCGCGGGCGAGGGCGAGGCCCAGCTGTCGATCATCAAGGAGATCCAGCGGCACCCGATCCGCCAGACGGTCGAGCACCTCGACTTCCTGCTGATCCGCCGCGACCAGGAGATCACCGTCGACGTCCCCCTGGTGGCCGAGGGCGAGGCCAGCGGGCTGGCGGCCGAGGGCGGCATGATCGAGACGCTGATCACCAACCTGTCGGTCAACGCCAAGCCCGGCAGCATCCCCGACCAGATCACTTACGACGTCTCCGGCCTGGCCGTCGGCGCCACGATCACCGTCGGCGACCTGGCCCTGCCGGCTGGCGTCACGACCGACATCGACCCCGACGAGGTCGTGGTGACGGCCCAGGTGAGCCGGGCCGCGATCGAGGCCGAGGCCATCGAGGCGGCCGATGCCGAGACGGCGGCCGAGCAGGCCGAGGGCTCGGGCGCCCCGGCCGAGGGCGGCGAGGCGGCCGCCGAGGGCAGCGAGGGCTGACCGTCCTCCGTCGCTGGCTCCGCCGCCGGCCGCTCCGCGTCCCCGAGCCGCCTGCAGTCGTGGCCGACCTGCTCGTCGTCGGGCTGGGCAACCCCGGCCTCGACTACGCCCACACCCGCCACAACTGCGGTGCCGACACCGTCGCCCTGCTGGCCGACCGCTACGGCGGTCGGCTGCGTGACGGCATGCGCAACGAGCGGGCCCAGAGCGACACCGTCCGCATCGGCTCCGCGGTGGTCGCCCTGGCGATCCCGCAGACCTACTACAACGAGTCGGGCCTCTCGGCCGCGGCCCTGGCCAAGCGGCACGACGTCACCGACCCGGCCCGCATCGTCGTCGTCCACGACGAGCTCGACCTCCCGCCCGGGCGCATCAAGGTCAAGCTGGGTGGCGGGCTGGCCGGCAACAACGGCCTCAAGTCGGTCAAGGCGCACCTGCACACCGACGCCTTCGTCCGGGTCCGCATCGGGGTGGGCAAGCCGCCGGGCCGCCAGTCCGGTGCCGACCACGTCCTGCGCCGGCCCGGGAAGGCCGAGCGGGTCGAGCTCGACGTCGCCATCGCCGAGGCGGCCGACGCCATCGAGCTGATCGCCTCCGACGGCGTCGACCGAGCCATGGAGCGCTACAACCGAAGCCAGTGACGTACCCGGTCGCCAACGGTGACCGGGTGCTGCCGGGCCATCCCCGCCGAGGCGGCTTCGCCGCCGGCTCGGGCTGGCGCTGACCCCGCCTGCCTTCGGGGCTGCCGTCGGGCCCGCCGGAACGGGTCGCGGTCCGTCGGCAACCCGCCCTGCGTCCGACCCGCCGTCAGGTTGCGGTGCGTGGCACGATCCCCGGCTGTGTCTGATCTGGGGACGTGTCCGTTCAGGATCGAGCGGGCGCAGATGCAACAGCGGTGGGACCGGTTGACGTTCCTGCACTGGCGCTACGACCCGGAGGTCGTCCAGCGCCTGCTGCCCGACTGGTTGACCGTCGAGACCTGCGATGGCTCGGCGTGGGTCGCGCTGGTGCCCTTCGACATGGTGGTGGCGACCGGCGGCGGCCGGACCGCGCCGTGGGTGTCCCGGTTCGCCGAGACCAACGTCCGCACCTACGCCCGCGACGCCGAGGGCCGCAGCGGTGTCTGGTTCCTCTCGCTCGACGCGGCCCGCCTCGGTGCCGTCGTGGCCGGGCGTCAGGGCTTCGGGCTGCCGTACTACTGGAGCGACATGACGGTGGTCCGGGGCGCCGACCGCACGACCTACACCTCGCACCGCCGCTGGCCCGGGCCCCGGGGCACCCGGAGCCACGTCGCCGTCGGGGTCGGGCCGGAGCGGGACCCGGCCGGCATCAGCGACCTGGAGCACTTCCTCACGGCGCGCTGGCACCTGTTCAGCGAACAGGGTGCCCGGCGCCGTTGGGTCCAGGCCTGGCACGACCCGTGGCCGCTGCGGGAGGGCACCCTGCTCGACCTCGACGACGAGCTGGTCGTCGCCGGTGGCCTGCCGGCTCCGGAGGGCGAGCCGTGGGTCCACGTCTCCGATGGCGTCGACGTCCGCATCGGCCCGACCTTCCGGTACTGAGCGCGACCGGGCCCCGGCTCGATGGAGCCGGGGCCCGGTCGGTGCCGAGGGCGAGGGGGCTCAGGCCTGGAAGGGCCCGGAGCCGACGAGGGCGGTGTCGACGTAGCCGTCGCCGTCGGTGTC
>CAYQGF010000289.1:0-5245 GCA_964416885.1 uncultured Iamiaceae bacterium | reverse complement strand
GGATGACCCGCACCCCGCTGATGCCCTCCTGGAGGTGCGACAGCACCAGGCCGATGCGGTCGCGCACCGTGAGGTAGGCGGCGTTGGAGTCGCGCTGGAACTTGACGCTGGCCAGGATCACGAACGGCAACGGGACGGCGACCACCAGGAGGAGCTGCCACGACGTCAGCGCCAACAGGACCAGGGTGAGGACGATCAACAGGATGCTCGACACGAACTGGAGCAGACCGAGCTGCACCAGCTCCTGGAGCGAGTCGATGTCGGAGGTCATCCGGGAGACGATCACCCCGGCCTTCTCCCGGTCGTAGAACGGCATCGACAACCGGAGCAGGTGCTGGAAGACCCGGTTGCGCATGTCCCGGAGGAAGCCCTCGCCGACCCGGGAGATCAGGATGATCTGCACCCGGTTGACCACGAAGCCCAACAGCGAGACACCGATGTAGCCGGCGACCGCCACGTTGAGCGCGCCGCCGTCGGAGGCCCTGATGCCGGAGTCGATGCCGTGACGCACGAAGAACGGCCCGGCGATGGTCGCCAGCGTGTAGACGACCATCAACACGAGGACGACGTAGATGGTGCGGCGGTACGGGCCGAGCGAGCCGAAGGCCCGGCGCATGACCCGGCCGGCGCTCCGGCGGTCGAGGCGGTCCTCGGCATCGACGCCGGCGGCGACGATCATGCGGTCACCTCGGCGTCGGTGTCCGCACCGGTGGCGGCGTCGACCTCGGCCTCGGCGGCGGCCGCGGCGGCCGCAGCCAGGACCTCGCGGTAGCGCTCGCTCGTGGCCAGGAGCGAGGCGTGGGTGCCGTCGGCCGCCACCCGGCCGGCGTCGACCAGCACCACCCGCTCGGCCAGGGCGATGGTCGCGGGGCGGTGGGCGATCACGATGGTGGTGCGGCCCCGCATGACCTCGCCCAGGGCGTCGCGGATCTCGTGCTCCTTGGTGGGGTCGACGGCGCTGGTGGCGTCGTCGAGGATCAGCACCCGGGGGTCGGCCAGGATCGCCCGGGCGATGGCGATCCGCTGCCGCTGTCCGCCCGACAACGAGTAGCCGCGCTCCCCGATCAGCGTGTCGTACCCGTGGGGCAGGGCGGCGACGAACTCGTGGGCGCCGGCCAGCCGGGCCGCGTGCTCGACGCGCTCCATCGGGGCGTCCGGGTCGGCGAAGGCGATGTTGGCGGCGATCGAGTCGCTGAACAGGAACGTCTCCTCGAACACCAGGCCGACCGCCTTGCGCAGCTCGGCGAGGGCCAGGTCCCGGACGTCGACGCCGTCGAGCCGGACGGCGCCGGCATCGACGTCGTAGAAGCGGCACAGGAGCCGGGCCACGGTGGACTTGCCGCTGCCCGTCGCCCCGACGATCGCCACCGACTGACCGGCCGGGATGACGAGGTCGAGGCCGGTGAACACCTTCGGGCCGGCCTGGTAGCCGAAGTGGACGTCCTCGAAGACGACCTTCCCCCCGGTCGGCCCGTCACCCTCGTCGCCCTCGTCGGCGTGGCGGGGCGGCAGCGGGACCGGGCGGGCGGGGTCGTCGACGTCGACCTCGGTGTCGAGCAGCTCGGCGACGCGCTGGCCCGACGCCACCGCCCGCTGCGCCATGGCCACGATCCACCCCAACATCCGCATCGGCCACACGAGCAGCGTGACGTAGGCGTTGAAGGCGACCAGCTCGCCCAGGCTCAGCCGGCCATCGATCACCAGGTGGCCGCCGTAGGCGAGGACGAGGACCAGGCCGAGGGTGGGCAGCAGCTCGAGCGGCGGCCAGTAGGTGGCGCGGACCCGGGCGCCGTCCATCGAGGCGTCGAACACGTCGTCGGCCTCGGCGGCCAGCCGCGCCCGCTGCACCTCCTCGGCCCCGAAGCCCTTCACGACCCGGATGCCGGACACGGTCTCCTCGACCACCTCGGCCAGCTCCGCCGACTCCTGCTGCACCGCCATCTGGGTCGGGAACAGCTTGTGGCTCATGCGGCGGGTCAGTACGACCAGGAACGGCAGGCCGCCCAGGGCCAGCACCGTGAGCAGGGGGTTGATCGTGACCAGGATCACCGCCGTGGCCAGCACCGTGACCGCGTTGGCGATCATCAGCGGGATCACCGACACGAAGTTCTGGAGCTGCTGGAGGTCGAGGTTGGCCCGGCTCATCAGCTGGCCGGTGGGCGTGCGGTCGTGGAACGGGAACGACAGCCGCACCAGGTGGGCGAAGAGCCGGTCGCGGATCTCGGCCTCGGCCCGCCGGGCCTCCCGGAAGGCCATGTAGCGGCGCACGCCCGTGCACATGGCGGTGAACGTGGCGACGACGGCGATCACGATGGCCCAGTGGACGACCCGGGCCTCGTCGCGCTGCTCCATCCCCTCGTCGATCGCCCGCTGGACCAGCGACGGGATGCTGACGCGGCCCGCGGTCCAGACCAGCCCGAAGACGACCCCGACGACCAGCCCGGCCCACTGGGTGCGCATCTGGGCCAGCAGCAGGCTCCAGCCCCGACGGGCCTGCCCCGTGGGGGTGACCGGGATGAGGCCGCCGTCGTCCTCGTCGTCGCCCCGGTCTTGACCCACGGGTCAGCACCCTATCCACGCGCTCCCTCCGGACCCCCTCCAGTTCCCGCGCCGTTCATCGACGGCGCCGGGCGAACGGGGCGCGGCCGGGGACTACCCTGGGCCCGTGGCCGCCACCACCGGACCTGCCCAGATCGACGGCCCCGCCGTCGGGGCGCCCGCGGGCGACCCCACGTGGCTCCAGCGCAAGGCCGTGGGGCGACCGTGGCTGGCCCCGGCCGCGGTCGGCGTGGTCACCGGCCTCGCCACCGCCTACACCGCCTGGCAGGACCCGAACGGCGACGGGCTCTTCCCCGCCTGCCCCACCAAGGCCGTGTTCGGCATCGACTGCCCCGGCTGCGGCGGTCTCCGCGCCACCCATGCCCTGGCCCACGGGAACATCGCCGAGGCCTTCGACCACAACGTGCTGGTGGCGGTGGTGCTGCCCCTCGCCGCCGTCGCCTGGGCCTGGTGGATGGCCCGGGCCCTCCGCTCGACCTGGGCCGCCCGCCGGGCCCGGGCCGCGGGCGACCCCGACGCCCGGCCGGCCCCCGTCACGTTCCCGGTCACCTTTCCGGCGCGCGACCACGCCGTCTGGCGCGTCGTCATCGTGGTGGTCGTCGCCTTCGCGATCGTGCGCAACATCGGCGCCGTCCCCCTCTTCGAGTACCTCCACAGCGACACCTGACCAGGTTCGACGCCCTCACGACTCGACCGGTCCTGCCGATCGATGTCCGGCAGGAGGACTTCGTTGCTGGTCGAGGAGATCGCCATCCCGCACGCGGCGGGCGACATCACCATCCCGTTCCACGAGCGCGTCACCGTGTTCGCCGGCCTCGACCGGCCGGGGCGGACGCGCCTGGTCGACCTGCTGGTCCTCGGTCTCGCCGGCGAGGGCCCGGCGACGGTCACGGTCCGGACCGACGACGGTGAGACCGCCCGGATCGGCCCCGGCTCGGCCCTCGACGACGAACCCGAGGCGGCGACGACGCTGCGTCGCCTGGTCGTGGTCGGTCGCCGGGACCTCGGGCTCGACATGCCGGCCCCGGAGCCGGTGCTGGCTGGGGAGCGAACGGCGGCGTCGATCGCCCACCAGGAGCTGATCCGCGAGCTCCACGCCCTCGACGCCGGGGCGACCGAGCGGGACCGCCTCGAGCAGGAGCTCGGCGCCGCGCCCGCGGCACCGGCCCCCACGCGCCACCCGGTCGCGGCCGAGGCGTCCACCGGCCCCGACCTCGACGCCATCGCCCGTTGCGCGCCGATGATCGACGACCTGCTCCGCCGGCGCCAGGATGCCGACGACACCCTCCACGAGGCCCGCGCCACGCTCCGCGCCTTCGGCACCGAGCCCCGGCCACCCGCCGCCGGTGCTCGTCTCGTCCCCGGCGGGCTGGGCACGGGGCTCCGGGCCGCCGTCGAGGCCCTCCATCGAGCAGGGGCCGGCACCGACCCCGACGCCGTCGAAGCCGCCCGGGGCGCGGTCGTCCGGGCCACCGCCGACCTGGAGGCCATCGAGGCGGCCGCGGTCGAGGAGGTCACGGCGTGCGACCGTGAGCTCGGGATCATCGCCGCCGCGGCCGACGTCCCGGTCGGCGTCACCGGACCGGGCGCGGCCCTCACCGCCGCCCTGGCCCGCCGGCCGTCACGGTGGGCCCGGACCGAGGAGGAGGACCCCGCGGCCCGCCTCCTGGCCCGCCGCCGCGCCGCCCTCGCGGCCCGGATCAGCGAGCTCCCGGACAAGGAGGAGGTGCTCGCCGCCCGCCGGCGCCTCGACGAGGTCGTCGCCCGGCTCCAGAGCCTGGGCGGGCCGCGGGGCCATGACATCACCAGGGTGCGCCAGGCCCTGATCGGCCGGGCCGCCGCCCTGCGGCCCGACGGGGTGGCGCCGATCGCGCCGCTGGTGGTCGACGAGGCCCTGGAGGGCCTCCCCGCCGACCACCTCTGCGACCTGCTCGACCTGGTCCTGCGGATCAGCGAGCGGGCCCAGGTCGTCGTCCTGACGGGCGACCCGGCCCTCGCCGTCTGGGCCCGCCACCGCGCCCACGGCGGTCAGCTCCGCCTCGTCGAGCTGGCCTCCCGCTAGTCGAGGCGGCGCAGGGCGGTCTTGTACCGGGGGATGCGCTGGACGTAGGCCTGGGCACCCATCTTGATCATCAGGTCGGGGTCGACCCGGTCGGGCTTGATCACGGCGGGGACGCCGAGGGCCATGGCCCGGCTCGGCACCTCCATGTTGTTGGGCACCAGGGCGTTGGCCCCGACCAGGGCCTCGGTGCGGACGATGGCGTTGTGCAGCACCACCGACCCCGACCCGACGAGGGAGCCGTCCTCGATGGTGCAGCCCTCGAGGTGGACGTTGTGGCCGATCACGCAGTCGTCGCCCACCGTCGTCGGGGTGAACGGCGTGGTGTGGATGATCGTCCCGTCCTGGATGCTGGTGCGGGCGCCGATGACGATGTGGCCGTCGTCGCCGCGGATCACGGCGGTGGGCCACACCGAGCTCTGGGGGCCGACGGTGACCGAGCCGATGATCACCGCCTCGGGGTGGACGAAGGCATCGGGGTGGATGTCGGGGACCTGGTCGCCGAGGGCGTAGAGCGCCATGGGCGCGACAGTATCGAGCCGCCCGTACCCTCCCAGCCGTGACCGACCCCGCCCCGTCGCCCCGCTTCGCCGTCGCCGAGCCGCCCGTCGCCGAGCGGCGCCCGGC
>CAYQGF010000288.1:0-5248 GCA_964416885.1 uncultured Iamiaceae bacterium | reverse complement strand
GAGCGCTGGGACGGGGAATGGCATCTCGTGAACGCACCCAAGTACTGGCACGGCCAGCTCCAGGCGAGGCTGGTCTACGAGCTGATGACCAGGGGCGAGCCGCTCGGGCTCATCGTCACCGTTGGGACTGCCGTCTTCGGTGGCCCGCGGAACTGGCGCACCCCCGACGTCGTGGTCGCCCGGCCCGGCAGCACCTACGGCGACGACGAGGGCCTGGCCCGGGCCGAGCTGGTGATCGAGATCCGGTCGCCGGGGGACGAGTCCTACGAGAAGCTGCCGTTCTACGGCGAGCGGTGCCGCGAGGTGATGATCCTCCGCCGGGACCGGACCTTCGACCTCCACCGCGCCACACCGGAGGGACTGGTCCTCGTCCCGCCCGACGCCGACGGCGCCGTCCACTGCGAGGCCCTCGACGTCACCTTCACGACGGTGGCCGGGCCGGGCCTGCGCATCGCCTGGGAGGGCCACACTGCCGACATCTGACGCCGGGCGAGGTGCGAGCGGGGGTCAGCCCTCCCGAAGGGCGGTGCGGAAGCTGGCGTCGAAGGCGAGCTGGGCCGGGTCGAAGCCGCCGCTCGCCGTCAGCAGGGCGGAGGGCCCGCCGAGGGCGTCGACCAGGTGGCGACGGCCCTGCCGGCCCCACTCGTCCTCCACCCAGCGCTCCAGGAAGTGCGGCTCCCGCTCGGCGTGGCTGCGGGGGGTCACGGTGGCGACGACCGCGAGCAGGGCGGCGGTCAGCTCGGGCAGGCCGAGGCCGGTGCGGGCGCTGGTGCGGTGGATCTCGGGCGGGGCGGCGTCGAACGGGCGGGCCAGGGCGAGGCTGCCCTTGAGCTGGAAGTAGCTGGTCTCGGCGGCGGGCTCGTCGTACTTGTTGAGGATGAAGGCGTCGGGCACCTCGATGATGCCGGCCTTGAGGAACTGGACCTCGTCGCCACCGAGGGGCTGGAGCACCAGGTAGACGCGGTCGGCGAGGTGGCGGATGTCGGCCTCGCTCTGGCCGATGCCGACCGTCTCGACGATCACGCAGCGGAACAGGCGGGTCAGCAGGCGACAGACCTGGAACGTCGACGGCGACAGCCCGCCCAGCTCGGTCGCCGACGCCTGGCTCCGGAAGAACAGCCGGTCGTCCTCCCGGACCGAGCGCATCCGGGTGCGGTCGCCGAGCAGCGAACCACCGGAGATGGGGCTCGACGGGTCGATGGCGACGACGGCGACCGAGAGGTCGGGGTCGGCCCCGAGAGCGTCGGCGGTGAGCCGAGCGAGCAGCGTCGACTTCCCCGACCCCGGGGTCCCCGTGACGCCGACGACGATGCTCGGCGCCCGGTCGGGCTCGGCCGCGTCCCGCTGGTCAAGGGCGTCGATCACCCGGGCCCGGGCGACGGCGGCCTCGGGCCGGGAGTCCTCGAAGAGCCCGATCAGACGGGCGACGGCCGCCTTCTCCAGGGCCCGCGCCCGGTCGACGAGCCCGTCCAGGTCGGCGTCGGTGGTCGGCAGGGCGGGCACGGCTCGAACGTAGGCCGGACACACCGGGCCCGGGGAACCGGGCCGCGACCTAGCCTCGTCGCCGTGCAGGTGCCCATGCGGTTGCGGGAACCGATCGAACAGGGCGAGGTCGACCTCCTGTTCCGGCGCTGGAAGCGGCTCCAGGCCGTGGTCGGCGGCACCTATCGCACCGCGGCCGGGCGGCTGACGGTCACCGCCATCGAGGTCGTCGACCCCGCCGCCCTCACCGACGACGATGCCCGCCGGGCCGGCCACCCCGATGCCGCCTCGCTCCGCCAGATGCTCCGGGGCGACGCCTCGCTCCCGACCTACCGGCTCGCCGTCGAGCCGGCGACGGGCCCCGACCCCCGGTCGGTGCTCGCGGCCGACGACGAGCTGACCGACGACGACGTGGCCGAGGTCGACCGCCGCCTCGACCGGCTCGACCGGGCCAGCTCGTGGGGCGCCTGGACGATGCCGACGCTGCGGGCGATCGAGGCCCGGCCCGCGGTGGTGTCGACCGTCCTCGCCGCAGAGATGGACCGGGACCGTCCGGCGTTCAAGCTCGACGTCCGCAAGCTCAAGGCGCTGGGCCTCACCGAGAGCCTCGACGTCGGGTATCGGCTGTCGCCCCGGGGCCGCGCCTACCTGGCCCGCACCACCCGGCCGGGCTGACCCTCTCGCTGTCACACCTCGTCCGTAAGGTCACCGACGTGGGGAGACGACTGTTCTGGTCCGGGGTCGTGCTCATCGTGCTGGCCCTCGTCGGCTGCACGGGGAACGCCGCGGGCGACGATGCCGCGGCAGCGCCGACGAGCGACGTGGATGTGCCTCGGGGGCGCGACGTCACCGTCACGTCGATCACCGACGGGGACACGTTCCGGGCCGGCGACGAGCGCATCCGGCTCATCGGCATCGACACCCCCGAGGTCGCAGGACGGATCGAGTGCTACGGGGACGAGGCGACCGACGCGCTCGACCGGCTGATCCCCGTGGGGACCGACGTCCGGCTGGTGCCCGACGTCGAGCCGGTCGACCGGTACGGCCGGACCCTCGCCTACGTGTACCGCCGGTCCGACGGGCTCGACGTCAACCGACGGATGGTCGACGACGGCTTCGCGGTCCCGTTGACGGTGCCGCCCAACGTGGCCCGGGAACGCGACTTCGCCGAGGCCGCGGCCCGGGCCCGCGAGGCCGGCCGCGGCCTCTGGTCGGCCTGCGACGACGCGGCCGCACCCTCGTCGACCGTCCCCTCAGCGACCCTCGCACCCCCGGCCACGACGGGCAGCCGTGGCGACGCCTGCGACCCGGCCTACCCCGACGTCTGCATCCCGCCGCCACCACCGGACCTCGACTGCGCCGACATCCCCTTCCGCCGCTTCACCGTCCTCCCACCCGACCCCCACCACTTCGACGGGGGCGGTGACGGCCTCGGCTGCGAGAGGTGACCTCGTCACCCGGTCGCTGGCGCTCCCACCACGACCGCTAGGCGCCGACGAGCTTGAGGACCTCGGCGGGGGTGGCCTTGCCGTCGAAGGTCAGCTCGCCGTCGCGCAGGGCGACGACCCGGTCGACCCGGCTGACGAACTCGGGGTCGTGGGTGGCCACCACGATGGCGGCACCGTCGTCGTGGACCTCCTGGAGCAGGTCGAGGAGGGCGAGACGACCGGGGGCGTCGAGGCCGACGAACGGCTCGTCGACGAGCAGGAGCGAGAACGGTCGGGCCAGGCCCAGCAGGAGCGAGGTCTTCTGCCGGAGGCCCCGGCTGAACCGGCTGGGCAGCTCGTCGAGGCGGTCGGTGAGCCCCAGCTTCTCCGCCACCGTCTCGGCGTACCCGTCGAACCCGTCGCCGCCGAAGAGCCGCGACACGTACTGGACGTGCTCGATCACCGACAGGTCGTCGTAGAGCACCGGGTCGTCGGGCAGGTACGACGTGGTGGCCCGGGCGTGGATGTCGCCACCGGGCCAGCCCGCCACCTCGACCGACCCTCCGTCGGCATCGAGCAACCCGGCCACGACGCGCAGCAGGGTGGACTTGCCGGACCCGTTGTGGCCGATCAGGGCGACGCTCTCGCCCGCGGCCACCTCCAGGTCGACGGGGCCGAGGGCGGGCACGCCGCCGTAGGCGCGGTGGACGCCCTCCACCAGGAGGGCCGGGAACTCGGCCGGCGTGGTCATCGGCTCTCCTCGTCGTCGTCTTCGTCGTCGCCACGGGTGGTGGACCGCATCTGTCCGTTGGCCTCCATGGCCTCGTTCCACCAGCGGTGGATCTCCTCGCGTTGGTGGACCCACCCCACGACCAGGGCGATCAGCAGCGCGACCCCGGCCCATGCGGTGGTCGCACCCTGGAGCAGGGGCCGGCCGGCGTTCTCGTTGGCCTCGACGACCAACAGCGGGAGGGTGCCGGCCACGGCCACGGCCGGGGGCAGCAGCGCCTTGAGGACCTGCTTCATCCCCGCCACCTCGGGGGCGATCAGGCCGAGGTCGTCCTTGTGCGAGGGCGCACCGCCGACGACGTTGCACACCGCCCCGGCGACACCGGCGAGGGCGGCGACGACCCCGGTGGCGAGGGCGGGGCCGACCGGGACACCGCCACCGGGGAGCACCGCGACGCCGGCCGCCGCCAGCCCGACGAGGGCCGACACCACGAACGACGGCAGCAGCAGGGAGATGTAGAGGGCGCCCTCGGGGTGGCGGTAGAGCTCGCGTCGGCTGGGGTGGTCGACCTCCTGGGCCAGCGGCTCGACCAGGTCGAGACCGGCCAACCAGAGGGCAACGCCGGCGACCGCGACCAGCGGCGCGGTCCCGCTCCAGGCGCCCCGGAGGGCGGCTCCGGCGATGAGGGCGAGGAGCAGCAGTCGGGCCAGGCGGGCCGCCGGGAAGCGGAGGATCCCCTGCCAGGCCCGCGTCCCGATGGGTCGGCTCCGACCGGACCGCCCGACCTGCACCCACGGCTGCGCCCGCGGCCGGTCGGCGGAGAGCTGGCGTCGGAGGACGAGCACGGTGCGGACGTCCTGGAGCGTTGCGGCGAAGCGGATCTGGCCGACGAGGGCGGTGCGCTTCTCGGCCATCTCGACCGACAGCCCCCCCACCGAGGCCAGCCCGGCGACGAGGAGGGCGACGGCGGCGACCAGCGGGAGGATCGACACCCAGTGGACGTCGAGCGGGGCCAGCGCGACCCAGCCCACGGCGCGCCCCGGCGAGGCCGGGATCGGTGTGCCGCCGACCTCGCTGCCCGCCACGTCGGCGGCGGCCCACAGCAGGAGGACCAGGCCGGCCAGGCTGGCGGCCCAGCGGGGCAGCCGGCGGCCCGAGGCGAGCAGGGCCGCGCCGAACGCCAGGCCCACGGTGACGGCCATGGCGGCCGCGCCCGACAGCACCCACTCGAGCCCGTTCTCGTCGGGGAAGCGACGCCGGGCGAACAACCCGATGGTGGCGCCGAGGAGGACGGCGACGAAGAGGGCGGAGCGGACCTGACGCCCCGCCGGCGCCCGCAGGGCCCGGTTCCGGTCGACAGGGGCGAGCAGGACGTGGCGGACGTCCGCGGCCTCGAGCGCCAACGGCCCGCCCCGGCTGCCCGAGCGCAGGCCGACGGCGACCGCGAGCGTGGCGAGCAGGCCGACCACGGCGGGGCCGTGGGCGCTGACGTCGGCGACCTGGCTGCGGGTCAGCGGGGCATCGCCGACCGAGCCCGCCACCAGGATGACGGCGACGGTGCCGAGCAGGGCGGTGATGTAGACGCGGTAGAGGGCGTCGACCCAGTGGA
>CAYQGF010000287.1:0-5252 GCA_964416885.1 uncultured Iamiaceae bacterium | reverse complement strand
GACCGGGCCGTCGAGCCGCTGGAGGTTGCAGTTGACGACCCACGTCAGGTTGTCGAGGCCCTCCCGGCCGGCCAGGGAGATGGCGCCGAGGGTCTCGGGCTCGTCGGTCTCGCCGTCGCCGACGTAGCACCACACCCGGGTCTCGTCGGTGGCGTCGATCTGGCGGGCGTGCAGGTAGCGGTTGAACCGGGCCTGGTAGATCGACGAGATCGGGCCGAGCCCCATCGACACCGTCGGGTACTCCCAGAACTCCGGCATCAGGCGGGGGTGGGGGTAGCTCGACAGGCCGGGGCCGCTCAGCTCCCGTCGGAACAGGTCGAGCTCCTCCTCGCCGAGGCGGTGCTCGAGGAAGGCCCGGGCGTAGATGCCGGGCGCGGCGTGGCCCTGGATGTAGACGGCGTCGCCGGCCCGCCCGCCCGCCTTGCCCCGGAAGAAGTGGTTGAACCCGACCTCGTAGAGCGACGCGCTCGACGCGTAGGTGGCCAGGTGGCCGCCGATGCCGTCGGCCGCCTTGTTGGCCTTGATCACCATCACCGCCGCGTTCCACCGGATGTAGGCCCGGATCCGCTGCTCCATGGCGTGGTCGCCGGGGAACCAGTACCGGAGCTGCTGCTCGGCGGCGGGGATCGTGTTGATGTACGGCGTCTGCACCGGGGCCGGGATGCCGAACCGGAGCTCGTGGCTGCGCTCCAGCAGCTTCTGCATCAGGAACTCGGCCCGGGTCCGCCCCTTGGCGCTGGCCACGGCGTCGAGCGACTCGACCCACTCGCGGGTCTCGTCCGGGTCGGTGTCCGGGAGCCCTCCGACGAAGTCGTCCCTGATGCTCATGCGTCCTTGTCCTCCGAGTGGGGGGCGGTCGGGGGTCCGACCCCACTCTCGCACCGGAGGTGATCGATCGCACCCGGGTCGCGTGAACGGCGCATGTCATGCTCGGCTCATGCCCACCCCGACCGTCGTCTACACGGATGGAGCGTGCTCGGGGAACCCCGGGCCGGGCGGGTGGGCCTGGGCCGTTCCGGGTGGGGCCTGGGCGCGGGGCCATGCCGAGCACACCACCAACCAGCGGATGGAGCTCCAGGCCGTGCTGTCGGCGGTCGAGATGCTGGACGGCGAGCTCGACGTCGTCACCGACTCGACCTACGTCGCCAACTGCTTCCGGGACGGCTGGTGGCAGGGCTGGCTGAAGCGGGGCTGGAAGAACTCGGCCAAGCAGCCCGTCGCCAACCAGGACCTGTGGGAGCCGCTGATCGAGGCCCACCAGGCCGGCCGCTTCGGCGTCCCCCGCTGGGTGAAGGGCCACTCCGGCGACGTCATGAACGACCTCGTCGACCGGCTGGCCGTGGCGTCGTCCCTCCAGGGCGACGACGCATCGGGTGCCACCCCGCCGGCGCCCGACGAGCTGGGCCCGGCCGACGCGCCCGGCCCGTCGGGGGCCACGCGGGCGTCGTCGCAGGCTGCGGCCAAGGGCCGGCTGGCCGACCTCTCGCCCGACGAGCGTCGGGCCGAGCGTCGGAAGCGGGACGGCCGCATCCCGGCCGGGACCCTCCTCGTCGCCGGCGGCATGCGCGACCTGCCCGGGGACGGGACCGTGCTCGCCGGGCTCCGTCGGCAGATGGCCGAGCTGTTCGCCGCCTACCGCGACCTCCACCCCGACCTCGTGGTGCTCACCGGGCTCCGGCCCGGGTCCGAGGCCCTGGCCGGCCAGGCCGCGATCGACGCCGGTGTCGACTGGGTGGCCGTGCTGCCCTGGCCCGACCCCCAGCACAAGACCCCGATCGCCCACCGGGAGCGGTTCATGGCCCTGCGGTCCCAGGCTCCCGCCGAGGTCACCCTGGAGAAGAAGGTGCCGGCCGACGTGGCCGACATGCGCAAGGCTCTCAACCGGCGCGACGCCTGGCTGGCCGGGGTCGCCGACCTCGCCGTCATGGTCTGGGACCAGGTGGGCGACGACGGCCGGGAGATGACCGTCCGGTTCGAGAAGGCCATCCCCGACGACGTGGTGACGCTGCGGCCGGAGGGGTAACCCGTCGGAGCCGTTGACCGCGGGACGATGATCGGGGCATGGACACGCGTACCTTCGCCATCGCCGACACCCCCATCCACCTCGGCCTCGGGAAGCGGGCCGTCCCGCTGGAAGGGTTCGCCTGGTCGCCCGAGTACCTGGCCTCCTACGAGGAGCGCTACGCCGACGAGGACGGTGAGGGCCGGCTCGTCACCGTCTTCGAGATGACCGAGGACTGGACGAGCTGGGAGGTCCACCCGGCCGGCGACGAGGTCGTCCTCTGCGTCAGCGGACGGTTCCGGCTCCACCAGGAGCGCGACGGCGAGACCGCGGTGGTCGAGCTGGGGCCGGGCGAGTACGCCGTCAACCCGCCCGGCACCTGGCACACCGCGGACGTGATCGAGCCCGGCACCGGGTTCTTCATCACCGCCGGGAGGGGCACGACCCACCGGCCCCGCTGAGGCGCCCGGTCGGGAACACCGGGGCCCGACCGTCGGTTGCGGGGGGTAGGCCCCACCACCCCTGGGGAGTGCTCCCCCGTGACACCTCTCGGATCGAGGCAGAAGATGGTCCGCATGAAGACCAGCACCTCCGAGCGCACCAACGTCCTGGTCGCCACCGCCGGCCTCGCCGTGGTGCTGCTCGTCTCGCCCCTCTCGATGCTGATGTCCGTCGCCGTGGTCCTCACCATGGTCGGCATCGCCCTGACCTACCGGCTCACCGCCAACCCCGTGCAGGTGGTGTCGGTCGAGGTCCCCGTCGAGCAGCGTCGACCGCCGCGGCCGTCCCCCCACCGCTGAGCGGCCTCGCTGCTGCCGGCCGAACGGTCCCCTCGGCTCGGCCTCCACCGGCCCGGTCCGCACCTTCCCCCTGAGGTGCGGACCGGGCCGGTGTCGCGTCCGGTGGCATGCTCGGCGTCATGGCCCCGCTCCCGCCCTCGTCCCGTGTCGGGGTCGACACCGGGGGCACGTTCACCGATGTGGTGGCCGCCGACGGCACCGTCGTCAAGCTCCCGTCGACCCCGGCCGATCCCGGAGAGGCGGTGCGGGCCGGGTCCCGAGCGGTGTCCGGCCCCGCCCGGCCCGAGGTGCTGGCCCACGGCACGACGGTCGCCACCAACGCCCTGTTGGAACGGCGGGGGGCCCGGGTCGCCCTGGTCACCGCCGAGGGCTTCGCCGACGTGATCGAGATCGGCCGGCAGGACCGCCCGTCCCTCTACGACCCGTTCGTCGACCGGCCGGCGCCGCTGGTCGAGCGCCCCGACCGTCACGAGGTCGGCGGACGGCTGGCCGCCGACGGCACCGAACTGGCCCCGGTGTCCGGCGTCGAGGCCATCGACGTCGGCGAGGCGGCCGCGGTGGCGGTCTGCCTGCTCCACAGCGACCTGGCCCCGGCCCACGAGGAGACGGTCGGCGCCGCCCTGCGGGCGCGGGGCCTCGACGTCACCTGCTCGCACGAGGTCTCGCCCCAGTTCCGGGAGTACGAGCGGACGGTCACCACGGTGGTCAACGCCTACCTGCGGCCGCCGTGCCGGGCCTACCTGGAGGGGCTGGCCGACGCCGGCGACGAGGTGGTCGTGATGTCGTCGGCCGGTGGCCTGGTGCCGCTGGAGCGGGCGGCCGGGCTGCCGGCGGCGCTGCTCCTCTCCGGGCCGGCGGGCGGGGTGGCGGCCGCGGCCGAGGTGGTGGCGGCGTGCGGGTTCCCCGACGCGGTCACCTTCGACATGGGCGGCACCAGCACCGATGTCTGCCTCGTGCGCGACGGCGCCCCGGAGCCGGCGGGGGAGCGGGTCGTGGCCGGGTTCCCGGTGCGCCTGCCTTCGCTCGACGTCCACACCATCGGAGCCGGTGGCGGGTCGATCGCCTCGGTCGACGCCGGGGGCGCCCTGGCCGTCGGGCCCCGCAGCGCCGGCGCCGTGCCCGGTCCGGCCTGCTACGGCTTGGGCGGGACCGAGCCGACGGTGACCGACGCCGACCTGGTGGCGGGACGGTTGCCCGTCGACATGGAGCTGCCGGGGCTGGGCCGGGTGTCGCGGGCGGCGGCGCAGGCGGCGTTGGCCGCGGCCGGGGTGACCGCGGAGGGCGTGATCACGGTGGTGGAGGCCGCCATGGAGCAGGCCGTGCGCGCCGTGACCGTGGCCCGAGGCGTCGACCCCCGGCCGCTGGCCCTGGTGGCCTTCGGCGGGGCCGGGCCGCTCCACGCCTGCGGCCTGGCCGACGCCCTGGAGATGGCGACGGTCATCGTCCCGCCCCGGGCCGGCGTCCTGTCGGCGGTCGGCCTGCTGTGCGGGGCCCGCCAGCACGACGAGGTCCGGTCCTGGCCCACGCCGGCCGACCACACCGGTTTGGACGACGCCCTGGCCGCGCTGGCCGCGGCGGCGGTCGCCGGGTTGGACGGGCCGGTCGCGGCCTCGGATGGGCCGGATGGGCCGTTCGGGCCGGACGGTGGGCCGGGGGATGTGGAGGTGAGCGTCGAGCTCGACTGTCGCTATGCCGGGCAGAGCCACGAGCTGCGGGTCCCGTCGGTGGAGGCCTTCGCCGCGGAGCACGAGCGGCGCAACGGCTACACCCGGCTCGACACGCCCGTCGAGGTGGTCGCCATCCGGGCCTCGGCCCGCCGTCGGTCGCCGCTCGCCGTCACCGACCTGCCTCCCGTGGTGCGCTCGGCCGCGGTCGGCCCGGCGGTGATCGCCGAGGCGGACTGCACCGTCCACGTCGCCGCCGGCTGGCGGGCCGACCCCGGCCCCCTCGGCGCGTTGGTCCTCACCCGGGTGGAGCCCTCGTGAGCGCGCCGCTCGACCCGGCGGGGCTGGCGGTCCTGATCGCCCGGCTCACCGGCGTCGCCGAGGAGATGGGGGCGGTGCTGCGACGGGGCGCGTTCAGCCCCAACATCAAGGAGCGGGCCGACTGCTCGGCCGCCCTCTTCACCGCCGACGGCACCCTGCTGGTCCAGGCCGAGCACATCCCCGTGCACCTGGGGTCGATGCCGGCGTCGGTCGCGGCCGTGATCGCCGTCGCCGGGCGCGACGTGGTGGCGGGCGAGCAGTGGATCGTCAACGACCCCTTCGCCGGCGGCACCCACCTCAACGACGTCACCCTCGTGGCGCCGTGCCACACGGAGGAGGGGCGGCTGGTCGGCTGGGTCGCCAACCGGGCGCACCACGCCGACCTGGGCGGGGCGGCCCCTGGGTCTCTCCCGGCCGACGCCACCGAGATCCAGCAGGAGGGGTTCCGGGTGCCGCCGATGCGGT
>CAYQGF010000286.1:0-5255 GCA_964416885.1 uncultured Iamiaceae bacterium | reverse complement strand
ACCCGGGCCGGGACCTCCTCGGCGAAGGCCCCCAGCGCCGCCGCCGGGAGGGAGACGTCGAGCTTGTGGACCGGCCCGAGGGTGGCGATGGCCTCGGTCAGCGACTCCCGGTGGCGCCACAGGGCGGCCCGGCGGGGCCCGTCGGTGGCGACGGCAGCGTCGAGCACGCCGTCGACCCCGGCGACCGCGGTGGCCAGCTCGTCGACCGGCGCCTCGGTGCCGGCCACCTCGACCAGCACGGTGACCGGCGGCGGCGGGGCGAGCGCCGGCGCGGCGCCGAGGTACCCGGCCACCAGTTCGGCCTCGGCCGCCCCGTAGGCCTCCGCCGCCTGGAGCGACGGGAGCGCCCGCCGCAGCGCGCCCACGGCCTCGACCGCATCGGCCATCGACCCGAAGCCGACCGCGGCCAGCGCCCGCTCGGGCCGGTGCGGGACCAGCCGGAGCCGGGCCCCGGTGACGATGCCCAGGGTGCCCTCGCTGCCGCACAGCAGGCCGGAGAGGTCGTAGCCGGTGTTGTCCTTCTCCAGCCGGCCCAGGTCGTCGACCACCGTCCCGGTGCCGAGGACGGCGCCGACCCCCAGGAGCTGGGCGCGGGTCGGGCCGTGCCGGACGACGTGCAGACCGCCGGCGTTGGTCGCTACCGACCCGCCGACGGTGGCCGAGTCGCGTGCCCCCCAGTCGACCCCGTACTCCCAGCCGGCGGCGCGGGCCGCGGCCTGCACGGCGGCGATCGTCGTCCCGGCGCCGGCGGTGAGCTGGCCGGCCGCGGCGTCGACGTCGGTCACCCCGGCCAGCCGCGACAGCGTCACCACGACCTCGCCGGCCAGCGGGACCGACCCGCCCACCAGGCCGGTGTTGCCGCCCTGGGGGACGAGCGCGAGGGCGTGCTCCCGGGCCACCGCGACCACCGCGGCGACCTCCGCCACGGTCCCGGGCCGGACCACCGCGGGCGTGGCCCCGACGAAGCGGCCGGTCCAGTCGGTGGCGAACCCGGCGGTGACGGAGGGGTCGGTCAGGACGTGGGCGGGGCCGACGGCGTCCTGGAGCGCTCGCGTCGCCGCCGGGGCCAGGACCGGCGGGCTCAACGGCCCGATGGCACCGGGTCGGTGAAGACGGGCGGGCGGCCCTCCATCTCGGCCATCACCGCCTCGACCTGGTTGGGGCTGCCGATCAGCGCGGCCATCCGTCGGGACTCGTCGGTGAGCGACTCGACCAGCGGGCGGGTGCCGGCCAGGTTGAGCAGCTCCTTGGCGCCCCGGATCGCCTCGGGGTTGCGCCCGGCGATCTCGGCGGCCAGCGCCCGGGCCCCGGCGACCGGGTCGTCGCTCACGTGGGTGACCAGCCCCAGCTCGTGGGCCTCGGCACCGCTGATGCGACGGGCCGTGAACACCAGCTCCTTGGCCACGTCGAGCCCGCACAGCCGGACCAGCGCCTGGGGCCCGGTCATGTCGGGCAGCAGCCCCCACCGGGCCTCCATCACCGAGAGGGTGGCGTCCGGCGTGCAGAACCGGATGTCGGCGCCCAGGGCGACCTGGAGGCCCCCGCCCAGGACGTGGCCGTGGAGGGCGGCGACGACCGGCTGCGGGAGCGACTGCCAGACCTGGGCCGCCTCCTGGGGGAGGTTGGACGGCCGGCCGGGCAGGCGGTCGGTGAGCGAGCGACCGCCGGTGGCGCCACCGATACCGTCGCCGCCGCCGGGACCGTCCGCCGGGGCCGCCATCGCCGCGAACGCCCCCAGGTCGAGCCCGGCGCAGAACGAGCGGCCCTCGCCCCGGAGCACGACCGCCCGCACCGAGGCATCGGCCGCGACCTGGTCGCCGGCGGCCACCAGGGAGGCGAACATCCGGCCGTCGAGGGCGTTCATCTTCTCCGGGCGCGACAGCACGACCTCGGCCACGCCGTCGGTGACGGTGACGGTGACCCGCTCGGGGTCGGGGCCGCCCTCGCTCACGGGGATGCGGCCAGGGCTGTCGTGGGTCGGGACGTCGGGTGCGGTGGTCACGGACGGGAGGCTAGAGCCGTCAGGCGCGGCGCTCGCGGCGAGGTCGAGGGCGTTCTTGTCCGTCAGCACGTCACGAACGCGATGTCGACGGACAAGAACCCCCGTGAACGCCTGACGGACGGAAAGATGTTCTGGGGCCCCAGGAGCCGCGGGGCGGGGTGAGCAGGAGGGGGACGATCGCCGTCGTAGTCCCGTGTGTCGGTCGTCCCGCCTGCTCATGGCCGTGCTCCCGCGGCCGACAGGCACCCTCGACGATGTCGCGCCGCAGCTCTCTCCCCACCGCTCGCCGTCCCTTCCGACGGTCCCTCGCCGTCCTGGTCGTGGCGGCCGGGCTGGCGGCGCCCAGCAGCCCGGCTGCGGCCACGACCGCCCCCGGGCCGTCCCGCCAGGCCGAGGAACCGACCCCGACGACGCCGTCCGACGGCGGCGACCCGGCCGGCGGCGAGGCCGCGCCGTCGCCCCTCGGTCCGCTGCCGGAGGTGGCGCCCGAGCTGGCCGACGTGGCCCTCTCCTCCCCCACCTACGACCCGGCCCGGGCCCGGCGCGACGACCTGGCGGAGCAGCGGGAGGCGGCGCTCGCCCTGGCCGCCCGCAAGGACGCCGAGATCCAGGAGGGGACGGCGCGAGAGGCCGAGCTGACCGCGCAGGTCCGGGCCGCGCAGCGCGAGGCCGAGCGCTGGGAGGCCATCGTGGCCCGCCTCGACCGTGAGGTCCGGGCCGTCGCCGTCGACAGCTACATCCGCGGCACCGGCCACGACGTCGGGCCGCTCTTCGCCCTCGACGCCGACGCCCACGACCGGGAGGCGACGGCGGCGGTGACCTCCGGCAGCCTGGCCCGCCGGCAGGTGGCCGAGCTGGAGGACGCCCAGCGGCGGGCCCGCCGGCACCGGAACGACGAGGAGCTGGCCACCGCCGTCCGGGAGGGCGTCCGGGCATCGATCGCCGAGGCCCGCCTGGCCCGCGACGAGGCCCGGTCCCAGGCCGAGCGGCTGGCGGTCCAGCTCGTCGCCGCCCAGGCCGAGGTCGAGGCCCAGAGCCGTCTGGCCGAGGTCGTCGGCGCCGACTTCCCCCTGGTCGTCCTGGACGCCTACTGGAAGGCGGCCCGCATCAGCCGGCTGATCGCCCCCGGCTGCGGCATCGAGTGGTGGGCGCTGGCCGGCATCGGGAAGATCGAGTCCCGCCACGGCACCTACGGCGGGGCCGAGGTCCGGGCCGACGGGAGCCTGACCAAGCCGATCATCGGGATCCCCCTCACCGGGTCGGGTGGCACCGCCGCCATCGGCGACTCCGACGGCGGGTTGATCGACGGCGACCCGACGGTCGACCGGGCCGCCGGCCCCATGCAGTTCATCCCCCAGACCTGGCAGGCCTACGGGGTCGACGGCAACCAGGACGGCGTGGTCGAGATCCAGAACATCTACGACGCCGCGGCCAGCGCGGCCCGCTACCTGTGCGCCGCGGCCGGGTCGATGACCGACGTCGCCGGGCTCCAGCGGGGCTACTTCGCCTACAACCGGTCGAGCGCGTACGTGGCGTCGGTGCTGGCCCAGGCGGTGCGCTACGGCAACGCCGTCGAGCTCGACGGCGTGGCCCGACCGCCGGCCGCCCCGCCCCCACCCCCACCGACGACCCCGGCCACCGGGACCGACGCCCCGCCCGCGACGGGGACCGACGACCCACCGCCCGCCGCCGGCACCGAGCCGACCGACACCGCCCCGCCCGTGACCGACCCGGCGGCGACGGATCCGGTCAGCGGCTGAAGGTCAGGACGGCCCGGGCTCGGTGGGCCCGGCGGCCGGCGCATCGGCTTCGACGATCTCGCCGACGGACGGGACGCCCCCGGGGTCGGTGGGCGGGTCGAGGCGGGACGCCATCGTGATCAGCTCCGGCGGGACCTGCCCGAGGTCGCGGAGCACCGAGAGCTCGGCGGTGTCGGGGTCGACGAGACCGTCGAGGACGTCGAGGTCGTGCTCGGCCTGCTCGGCGTCACGGGTGCGGTCGAGCTGTCGGAACGCGGCCCGGGCCCGGCCGAGGGCGAGCCGGGCCTCGTCGGTCCGCCCGACGGCGTGGAGGGCGACACCCAGGTTCAGGTCGCAGGACGCCTCGTCGCCCTTCCGGTTGAGCGACGTGAAGATGCCCCTCGCCCCGAGGAAGCGCTCGACGGCGTCCTCTGCCCGGCCCCCGTCGAGCAGGGCGACGCCGAGGTCGAAGTCGCCGACGGCCGCCAGGTCGGGGCGGCGGTGGGTGACGAACGCGGCCCGGGCCTCCTCCAGCAGGTCGATGGCGGCGGAGATGTCGCCCTCGTCGTGGTGGAGCACGGCCCGGTCGAGGACGCACATGGCGGCCCGCACCGGCAGGTCGGAGGCGACGTAGCCGGCCTCGGCCCGGTGGAGCGCCCGGCGCGCCTCCTCGGTGTGGCCCAACGCCCGGAGGCTCCGGGCCGCGGCGGCCTCGGTGCCGGCCGCATCGGGCCCGGTGGCATCGGCGCCGACGAAGACCCGGCGGGCCCGCTTGAGCACGGTCAGGGCCTCGGCATGGGCCTCGGCGTCGGCCAGGCAGTCCGCGGCCAGGCGGTCGGCGCGCGCCGCGGCGGTCTCGTCACCCTGCCCGCGCAGGAGGGCGGCAGCCTCGGCCGCCCCCTCGGCCCCCTGCCGGGCGTGACCGTCGGCCCGGGCCCGCCGCGCCTCGTCCAAGAGGTCACGAGGGTCGACGACGAGGCGCACCTCGTTGTGCCCATCCCATCGGTCACCGGGCCCGGTCACGCCCCGGACACTAGAGCGTCGGGCCCGGAGGGCCGGGAGGACGAGGCCCGCCGGTCCCGCAGGGCCGCGGTTGTTGACGGAGTGCCAACCCGCTTGTAGGTTGCCGCCGCCCGGCGCGCCCCATGACGCCGGTCACACAGTGGCAGCAGCCGTCCCGACCCGTCGGAGCGTCGTGGTGCCCACCCGTACCGGCTCGTCTCCGAGCCCTCCGCAACCCAGGGGAGAAGCACAGTGATCCACCCTCGACGGCGGTCCCGCCGCTACCTGACCCTCGTCCTCGCCCTGGCGCTGCTCGCCGGGGCCTGCGGCGGCGGGAAGGGCAAGACCGGCGGCAACAGCGCCAACGGTGAGACCGATGGCGGCGACCCGGTCCGAGGGGGGTCGGTCACCTACGGCGTCGAGGCCGAGACCGGCGACGGCTGGTGCCTCCAGGAGAGCCAGCTCGCCATCTCCGGGATCCTGGTGGCCCGGGCCGTGTACGACACGCTCAC
>CAYQGF010000285.1:0-5297 GCA_964416885.1 uncultured Iamiaceae bacterium | reverse complement strand
CGCGCATCAGCAGCTCGCGCACCTCGGCCGAGGCCGCGGTCGAGATGGAGCTGCGGCGCCGCCGCTTCGGTCGGGCCGTGCGCCTGGAGGTCGACGCCCGGGCCTCGGCCGAGGTGCGCGAGCTGCTGATGCGCGAGCTCGACGTCGACGAGGACGCCACCTATGACCACGTCGGCCCGCTCGACCTCGGGGGCCTGTGGGCGGTGCACGCCCTCGACCGACCGGACCTCCAGGACGAGCCGTGGCCGGCGGTCACCCCGGCCCGGCTGACGGCGCCGGAGGGCGAGAAGCTCGACATCTTCGCCGCCATCGCCGAGGGCGACATCCTCGTCCACCACCCCTACGACGGCTTCGGCTCGTCGGTCGAGGAGCTGATCCGCAAGGCGTCGCGGGACCCAAAGGTCCTGGCCATCAAGATCGCCCTCTACCGCACCTCCGGCGACAGCGCCATCGTCCGCTCGCTGGTGCGGGCGGCCGAGCGGGGCAAGCAGGTCGCCGCCCTGGTCGAGCTGAAGGCCCGCTTCGACGAGGCCAACAACATCGAGTGGGCCAAGGTCCTGGAGGAGGCGGGCGTCCACGTCACCTACGGGCTGCTCGGCCTCAAGACCCACTCCAAGGTGGCCCTGGTGGTGCGGGACGAGCCCCAGGGGATGATGCGGTACTGCCACATCGGCACCGGCAACTACAACAGCAAGACCGCCGGCATCTACGAGGACCTGGGCCTGCTCACCGCCGACCCCGCCCTGGGCGCCGACCTCACCCAGCTCTTCAACTACCTGACCGGGTACGGGCGCAACGTCCGCTACCGCAACCTGATGGTCGCCCCCCACACGCTGCGCACCGGCATCGTCGACCTGATCCAGGGCGAGGTCGAGGCCGGTCCGGGCCGGGGCCGGATCATCATGAAGATGAACAGCCTGGTCGACCCGCAGATGGTCGACTGCCTCTACCAGGCCTCGCAGGCCGGGGTGGAGATCGACCTGATCGTGCGGGGCATCTGCTGCCTCCGCCCCGGCGTGCCCGGTCTGTCGGACACGATCCGGGTGCGCTCGATCGTCGGCCGCTACCTGGAGCACTCCCGCATCTACTGGTTCGCCCACGGCGACGAGGGGCGGCCCCTGGTGGCCTTCGGGTCGGCCGACCTGATGCCCCGCAACCTCGACCGTCGGGTCGAGGCTCTGGTCACCATCACCGACCCGAAGATCGAGGCGCAGGTTCGTCAGGTGCTCGACGTCAACCTGGCCGACGACGTCCTGGCCTGGCACCTCGGTGCCGACGGGGCCTGGGCGCCGCCGGTCCACGAGGGCGCCGAGCACGCCCAGGAGCGGTTCCGGGCCATGGCCCTGGCCCGCACCCGCCGGATGGAGGGCGACGAGGACCTGTGATCGAGCGCGAGGTGAAGCTGGCGGCGTGGCCGGGGTTCCGGCTGCCGGACCTCGACTCGGTCGCGCCCGGCGCCCGCACCCGCCGGCGGGAGACCGTCGACCTCGACGCCACCTACTTCGACACCGCCGACCTCCGGTTGGCCCGCCGGGGCATGACGCTGCGGCACCGGCGCCGGGGCGCCCGGGAGACCTGGACGCTCAAGCTGCCCCGACCGTCGAGCGACCCGTCCGTCATCAGCCGGGAGGAGGTCGACGTCGTCGGCCCGCCCGGCGAGGTGCCCGAGCCGCTCGCCCTGCTGGTGGCGGCCGACGTCCGGACCGCAGAGCTGGTCGCGGTCGCCCGGCTGGTCACCGTCCGGCGCCGCACCCTCGTGCTGGACGCCGACGGCGAGCCCCTCGTCGAGGTCGACGACGACGAGGTGTCGGTGATGGACGGCGGTCGGGTCGCGGCCCGCTTCCGTGAGCTCGAGGTCGAGATCGCCACCGAGGCCGAGGACGAGGTCGCGGCCCGGGTGGTCGATCGGCTGGCGCAGGCCGGCGCCGAGCTGGCCGGGCCGGTGCCGAAGGTGGCCCGGGCCCTCGGCCCCCGCTCCTCCCATCCCCCCGAAGCCGCACCGGTCACCCTGCCGCCGGCGCCGAGCGCCGGCGCGGTCGTCGGCGCGGCGTTGCGGGAGGCCGCCACCCGGCTGCTCGTCCACCACCCGGTCGCGGTGGTCGGGGCCGACCCCGAGGGCGTGCACCAGATGCGGGTCGCGGCCCGCCGGCTCCGGTCCGACCTGCGGACGTTCCGGCCGCTCGTCGACCGGGCGGTCACCGACCCGGTCCGCGACGAGCTGCGATGGCTGGGCCAGGTCCTCGGCGCGGTCCGTGACCCCGACGTCCTGGCCGACCAGATGCGATCGGTCGGCGAGGACGTGCTCGACGTCGAGGACCGGCCGCGGCTCGACCACGCCCTGGTCCGGATGGCCGCCGAGCGCGACAGCGCCCAGGTCGCCCTCCACGGCGTGCTGGGGTCCGACCGCTACCGCCGGCTGCTCGACCAGGTCGTCGCCCTGGCCGAGGCCCCACCGTTGACGGCGGCCGCCGCCACCCCGGCGGTCGACGTCCTGCCCGGCCTGGTGGCCAAGCCGTGGCGCGACCTGCGCCGTCGGGTCGCGGCCCTGGGCGAGGCGCCGTCGGACCATGCCCTCCACGACGTCCGCAAGCGGGCCAAGCAGGTCCGCTACGCGACCGAGGCGGTCGCCCCGGCGGTCGGTCGCGAGGCCCGCAAGACGGCCAAGCGGCTGGCGGCGGTCCAGGACGTGCTGGGCGACCACCAGGACACGGTCGTGGCCGAGGAGTGGCTGCGCCGGGCGGCGACCGCGGCCGGCACCGGAGCGGCCGAGGCGTTCGTGCTGGGGGTGGTGGTCGCCGGTGAGCGGGAGGTGCGTCGGGCTCGGCGGGACGAGTGGTGGGGCCGATGGGAGAAGGCGGCCGACGCCGACCGCTGGTCCTGGCTCCCGTGAGCAAGCTGAGCGAGGTGGAGGTGCGGGCCGCGGGTGGGGTGGTCGCCGGCACCGGGCCCGACGGCCACCGCACCGTGCTCGTCGTCCACCGGCCCCGCTACGACGACTGGAGCCTCCCCAAGGGCAAGGTCGACCCGGGCGAGAGCGACGAGGACTGCGCCCGCCGCGAGGTCGAGGAGGAGACCGGGCTGCGCTGCACGCTCGGCGCCGAGCTGCCGTCGACCCGCTACGTCGACCGGAAGGGCCGGGCCAAGCAGGTCCGCTACTGGGCGATGACCGTCGTCGACGGCGCCTTCGTGGCCAACGACGAGGTCGACGAGGTCCGGTGGCTGGCCCCCGAGGCGGCCCTCCCGCTGCTGACCTATCCGCACGACGCCGTCGTCGTCGAAGCCTGGCTGGCCCTCGACCGCACCTGACGTACGCGAGGTGCCTGGCACCTTCCGTACGGACGGGCCCGATCCCTAGGGTTGGCCCTCCGTTCACCTGGAGGTCATGGGTTGTCGCGTGCCGTCGTCATCGTCGTGCTGCTCGCCGGGCTGGCGGCGTGCGGGAACGACAACGCCGACCGGTCGGGCGCGCTGACCACGGCCCGGGCCGACACCAGCGTCACCGGCCGGGTCGAGGTGACCGGCTCGTCGACGGTCAAGCCCATCTCCACCGTCGCGGCCGAGGCGTTCCGGGGCCAGAACCGGGGCGTCGACACGGCGGTCGAGGGCCCCGGCACCGGCGACGGCTTCGCCCGGTTCTGCGTCGGTGACGCCGATGTCACCGGCGCGTCGCGGCCGATCACCGACGACGAGCGCGCCAGCTGCGCCGCCAACGGCATCCGGCTGATCGAGCTGGCCATCGGCCTCGACGGCGTCGCGGTCGTCGCCTCACCGGACAACCCGGTGGCCTGCCTGACCTTCGCCGACCTGTACGCCCTCGTCGGCCCCGAGGCCCAGGGCATCGGCCGGTGGCGGGACGCGGCGCCGGTGGCCGAGGCGCTCGGGTCGACCACCACCCTGCCCGACGAACGGTTGGTGCTCACCGGCCCGGGGGAGGAGTCGGGCACCTACGACGCCTTCCTCTCGATCGTGGTCGAGCCCGAGAGCGAGGCCCGGGTGACCGACGGTGCCCTCGCCGAGGACCGGGCCGGCCACGCCCGCTCCGACTACGCGGCCAGCGCCGACGACAACGCCATCATCGAGGCGGTCGCCGGCGACACCGGTGGGCTGGGCTGGGTCGGCCTGACCTACGCCGAGCAGGCCGACGACGTGCGCCTGGTCCCGGTCGCCCGCGACCCCGACGGCCCCTGTGTGGAGCCCACCCGGGAGACGGTGCAGGACGGCAGCTACCCGATCATCCGCGAGCTCTTCGTCTACGTGTCCGACGTCGCTGCGGCCCGGCCGGCCGTCGCCGCGTTCGTCGACTTCTACCTGGCCGGCCTGGCCGACTTCCTCGACCTCACCGACGCCGTCCCGGTCCTCGACCCGGCCGCCACCGTCGCCACCTGGCAGGCCGCCCGCCCGTAGACCGTCCCCCCCTCGAACTTTGAGCGGAAAAGACTGCGGAGCGGAACAACCCACTCAAAGTTCGGACGCAAGGGGCCCGGTGAGGCCGGACGACCGCGCTCAGCGCGGGGTGAGGCCGAGGCGCTGGCCCATGGCCGCGGCCTCGGCCCGGCCCTTGGCGCCCAGCTTCCGGTAGATGCTCACCGTGTGGTGCATCACCGTCTTGGGCGTGATCGCCAGCTGACGGGCGATCTCCTTGTTGGTGCTCCCCTCGACGATGCACGCCAGCACCTCCCGCTCGCGGCGGGTGAGGGCCGCGACGCCGGGCACCACCGCGGGCGGGCCCGGTGGCTCGTCGGTCCCGACCTCGCCGAGGAACGTCAGCGCCACCGCGGCGGCGTGGTCCCACCCGAGGGCGGCGGCGTCGGAGGCGAGCCGGTCGAAGCGCTCGGTGCCGATGGCGCCCTCGGCCTCGGCGACCAGCACGCCGTAGAGGTCGAAGTAGGCGGGCGGCATCCCCCGGCGCAGGTCGGGCACCACCTCCCGCACGACGCCGTGCAGCCGGGCGCAGACCTCGGGCCGCTGGCGGACCGCGGCGAAGGCGGTGGTGCACATCAGGGAGAAGCCGATGGCGTGCCAGTAGCCGGTGGCCCAGGACGTGCGGGTGGCCATGGCGAAGTGGCCGGCCGCGGCCGAAGCCTGGTCGGCCAGCATGGCCTCGATCCCCAGGCTCATGGCCACGGTCGCCTCGAGCCGCCGGTCGTGGAGGCCGGTGGCCAGGTCGAGCAGCGCCGCCAGGTCCGGGGGGTCGACGACCCGCTCGTCGGGCGGGAGCTGCACCACGGTGAGACCGGCGTGCAGCACCAGCCGGTCGGCCCGGAGCTCGCGGGCCAGCGTCCAGGCCTCGGCGGCGA
>CAYQGF010000284.1:0-5338 GCA_964416885.1 uncultured Iamiaceae bacterium | reverse complement strand
CTCGCTGCTCGACGAGGGCACCGCCGCGGCCGAGGCCATGACCCTGGCCCGCCGGGCCTCCAAGGCCCCCGCCGACGCCGTCTTCGTGGTTGACGTGGCCTGCCACCCCCAGACCCGGGCCGTGGTCGCCACCCGGGCCGAGCCGCTGGGCCTCCGGGTCGTCGAGGCCGACCTGGCCGCCGGGCTGCCCACCGCCGACGAGCTGGCGAGTGGCGCAGGTGGCTCGGGCGCCGTCTTCGGCGTGCTGGTGCAGTACCCCACCACGACCGGCCTGGTCCGCGACGATGCCGACCTGGTCGCCGCCGCCCACGAGCGGGGTGCCCTGGTCGCGGTGGCGGCCGACCCCCTGGCCCTCTGCCTCCTCCGCCCGCCCGGCGAGGTCGGGGCCGACGTGGTGGTCGGCTCGGCCCAACGCTTCGGCGTCCCCATGGGCTTCGGCGGCCCCCACGCCGGCTACATGGCCGTCCGTGACGGGCTCCAGCGCTCGCTGCCGGGCCGCCTCGTCGGGGTGTCGGTCGATGCCGACGGCGCGCCCGCGCTCCGTCTGGCCCTCCAGACCCGCGAGCAGCACATCCGCCGGGAGAAGGCCACCAGCAACATCTGCACCGCCCAGGTGCTCCTGGCCGTCGTCGCCTCCAGCTACGCCGCCTACCACGGCCCCGAAGGGCTGGCTGCCATCGCCGAGCGCACCCACCGGGCCGCCCGCACCCTGGCCGCCGGGCTGCGGGAGGCCGGGGTCGAGGTCGTCCACGACGCCTTCTTCGACACCGTCGCGGCCCGGGTTCCGGGCCGCGCCGACGAGGTCGTGGCCGCAGCCCTGGCGGCGGGGGTCAACCTCCGACGCATCGACGCCGACCACGTCGCCGTCTCGTGCGACGAGGAGACGACCACGGCCCACCTCGATGCCGTGCTCGGCGCCTTCGGCGCGTCGGCCGAGGCCGCTCGCCTGGCCGACGCCCTCGACGACCGGCCGCAGGTGCCGCCGGCGCTGGTCCGCAGCAGCCCGTTCTGCGAGCACCCGGTGTTCTCGTCGTACCGCTCGGAGACGGCGATGATGCGCTACCTCCGACGGCTCAGCGACCGCGACATCGCCCTCGACCGGGCCATGATCCCGCTGGGCTCGTGCACCATGAAGCTCAACGCCGCGGCCGAGATGGAGCCGATCACCTGGCCCGGCTTCGCCGGCCTCCACCCCTTCGCCCCGGCCGACCAGCGTCGGGGCTACGACCGGCTGATCGCCGACCTGGAGGCCTGGCTGGTCGCCATCACCGGCTACGCCGCGGTGTCGCTCCAGCCCAACGCCGGCAGCCAGGGCGAGCTGGCCGGCCTGCTGGCCATCCGCTCCTACCACCGGGCCAACGGAGCGGCCGACCGCGACGTCTGCCTCATCCCCTCCTCCGCCCACGGCACCAACGCGGCCAGCGCGGTGATGGCCGGGATGCGGGTCGTGGTCACGGCCTGCGACGACGACGGCAACGTCGACGTCGACGACCTCCGGGCCAAGCTGGCCGAGCACGGTGACCGGGTGGCGGCGCTGATGGTGACCTACCCGAGCACCCACGGCGTGTTCGAGGAGGCGATCGGCGAGATCTGCGCCGCCGTGCACGACGCCGGCGGCCAGGTGTACCTCGACGGCGCCAACCTCAACGCCATGGTCGGGCTGGCCCGGCCCGGTCGCTTCGGGGCCGACGTCAGCCACCTGAACCTGCACAAGACGTTCTGCATCCCCCACGGGGGCGGGGGCCCGGGCATCGGCCCGGTCGCCGTCGGCGCCCACCTGGCGCCCTACCTGCCCAACCACCCGCTCGTGGCCGACGCCGGCCCCGAGACCGGCCCCGGCCCGGTGGCGGCGGCCCCGTGGGGCTCCGCCAGCATCCTCCCCATCCCGTGGGCCTACGTCCGGATGATGGGCGGCGAGGGCCTCCGCCGGGCCACCCAGGTGGCGATCCTCAACGCCAACCACGTCGCCCGCCGGCTCCGCGACCACTACCCGGTCCTCTACACCGGGCGCAACGGGCTGGTGGCCCACGAGTGCATCGTCGACCTGCGGCCCCTCACCAAGGCCACCGGCATCACCGTCGACGACGTGGCCAAGCGGCTGATCGACCACGGCTTCCACGCCCCCACCATGAGCTTCCCGGTGGCCGGCACCCTGATGATCGAGCCCACCGAGAGCGAGGACCTCGGCGAGATCGACCGCTTCTGCGACGCCATGATCGCCATCCGGGCCGAGGTCGACGAGCACCCGGGGCTCCTCCAGGGCGCCCCGTGGACCGCCGACGCGGTCCTGGGCGACGAGTGGCCCCACCCCTTCACCCGGGCCCAGGCCGCCTTCCCCGCCTCGGTCAGCCGGGCCGACAAGTACTGGCCGCCGGTGCGGCGCATCGACGGCGGTCACGGCGACCGCCACCTGGTGTGCAGCTGCCCCCCGCTGGAGGACCTGGCCGAGAGCTAGGGCATCAGGCCTGGGCGGCACGCAATGGGGTCTGACCCCGTTGCGCGCCGTCGGCCGCGTCGCTCGGGGGCCGGAGCTCGTGGACGGCGGCGTCGAGCTCGCCCTTGATGCCGCCGAGGCTGACGAGGTTGAGGTTGAGCACGCCCTGGGCGTGCTGGCCCTTGACCACCTCGATCAGCTCGACGTCGTCGCGGACGAGCACCGCCGAGGAGCCGGAGATGACGAGCTGGGCCGAGGCCACGTCCTCGTGCATGTTCTCGCGGATGTAGGTGAAGGCGTCGCGCACCGACTCCAGCTTGATGCCGGAGTCGAGCATCGTCTTGATCAGCTTGAGCTCGAGCAGGTCGCGGTAGGCGTACTTGCGGCGCGAGCCGCTGCCCCGGGCATCGGCCAGGCTGGGCCGGATCAGGTCGGTGCGGGCCCAGTAGTCGAGCTGGCGATAGGTGATGCCGACGATCTCCGCCGCCGCCTTGCCGCTGAAGCCGTCGTCCATTGGGGCCTCCGTGTCGAGATCACAGGGCCGTAGTTACGACGCTGTGGGTTGATCACCGTACGCTCCGCGCGCGCGCCGGTCAACAGGCCCGGCGCCCCGGAGCGGTCAGGAGGCGAAGTCCTCGGGGCTCACGTTGTCGATGAACTCCTTGAACTGCTCGACCACCTCGGCCTCCTCCTCCTCGTCGACGACGCCGGAGTCGTCCTCGGCCTCGAAGCCGGCCTCCTCGAGGACCTCCTCGGCCGCGTAGATCGGCGTGCCGACCCGCACCGCGAGGGCGATGGCGTCGGACGGGCGGCTGGAGATCCGGTGGACGCCGTCGGCGGCGTGGAGCTCGATCTCGGCGTAGAAGGTGCGGTCGCGCAGCTCGGTGACGGTGACGGACTCGATGCTGGCCCCGAGGTCGTCGAGCAGGTTGCGCATCAGGTCGTGGGTCATCGGGCGGGGGGTCACGACCTCCTCCAGCGCGAAGGCGATGGCGGTGGCCTCCGGGCCGCCGATGAAGATGGGCAACACCCGCCGAGCACCGCTGCGCTCCCGCAACAGGGCGATCGGGGTGTTCGAGGGCAGCTCGACCCGAACGCCGACCAGATCCATCTCGACCATCCCCTGCAGGCTACCGCTCCCCTCGCAGCCGTGGGCGCGGGTCGTCACCTACGACCTCAGCTCAGGTCCTTGCCGAGGGCGGTGCGGAGGAGGGCGGCCCGCAGCGACTGGCCCAGCGCCGCCAGCTCGGCCACGGTCTCGGTGGCCTGGCGGTGGCCGTCGGCGTTGCGCTGCTTGACGAGGGGGAGGACGAGCTGTTCGAGCAGGGCGGCCTCCCGCTCCGCCGCGACCTTGTACATCCGCAGGTGGCGGGCCTCGACGCCGCGGGCCAGGAAGCCGGCCCCCTTCTGGGCCACGACGAGGTCCTCACCGTCGTAGAACCGATCGTCGCCGACGGCGTGCCCGGCGATCAGCCCGTACTCCTCCAGCGACTGGAGCTGGGCCCGGGTCAGCCCGCTGGCGGCCAACAGCTCGTCGAGGGTGAGGCTCACGGTGCTCGGCGACGAGGCCAGCGGTGCCGGCCCCTCCCCCACGAGCGGTCGCCCGCCCCGGCCCCGGTCCACCTTGGCCCTCGCCGCGTCGGCCATCCAGATCGGCAGCGGCGCCGGGTCGTCGCCGGTGGTCGGCTCGCTCGGCTCCGTCGGCGCCGGCTCGGGCTCGCTGTCGGTCGGGGGCGGGGCGGCCGGGGTCGAGACGGCTGGGGTCGAGGCCGTCGGCGCGGGCTCGGTCGGGGCCGGCGCCACCGGGTCGGCCGCGGGCGCCGGATCGACGGCCGCCGCGGCCTCGACGCCCTCGTCCTCCTCGACCGTCGCGGCCGGAGGGACCGCCGCCGCGGCGCCGTTGCCCGACGGGTCGGGGGCGGCCACCTCGGCATCGGCACCCTCGTCGAGGCGGTCCTTGATGACCTTCAACGGCAGGAAGTTGTCGCGCTGCTCGGTGAGGATCCAGCGCAGCCGGCGGACGTCGGCCTCGTAGAACTTCCGGTAGCCCGAGGGCGTCCGCTCCGGGTCGAGGAGGCCCTGGCTCTCCAGGAACCGGATCTTGGAGATGGTGACGTCGGGGAACTCGTCCTGCAGCAGGCTGAGGACCTCACCGATCGACAGGTGGGACCGTTCGCCCACGGTCACTCTCCGGACCTCGTCCCGCCTGCATCGGGGCCGGCCACGAAGACGAGCTTGAACTTGCCCACCTGCACCGTGTCACCGTCGCTCAGCTCGGCCTGCTCGATGCGCTCCCGGTTCAGGTAGGTGCCGTTCAGCGAGCCGACGTCGGCCACCACCAGGCGGCCGTCCTCGTTGCGGACCTCGGCGTGCCGGCGCGACACGGTGATGTCGTCGAGGAAGATGTCGCTGTCGGGGTGGCGCCCCGCGGTGACGACCGGCTTGTCGACGGCGAAGGTCGAGCCGGCGTTGGGCCCGGCCCGCACCACCAGCACCCCCCCGCCGGGCAGGTCGTCGAGGTCGAGGCTGACCTCGTCGGGCTGGCCCGCGGGGCCGTCGATCTGGAGCTGGATCGTGGGCCGGTCGATGTCCTCGCGCTCGACCGGCGCGCCGCACGAGCTGCAGAAGTTGGCGTCAGGTGCGTTCTGGTGGCCGCAACGGCCGCACTCGATCTCCGCCACGACCTACTCCTCGATCAGGCTCCGGTAGCCGGCCACGTCGAGCAGGGCCTCGAACTGGGCCGGGTCGGCGACCTCGATCTCGCAGATCCACCCGTCGCCGTAGGGGTCGTCGTTGAGCCGCTCGGGGGTGTCGCCGAGATCGGTGTTCACCGCCGTGATGGTGCCGCTGACCGGGGCGTAGATCTCCGACACCGACTTGGTGGACTCGACCTCGCTGATCGTC
>CAYQGF010000283.1:0-5386 GCA_964416885.1 uncultured Iamiaceae bacterium | reverse complement strand
CATCAACTTCTGGGGCGTCGTCCACGGCACCAAGGCCTTCCTCCCCCACCTGAAGGCGGCCGGCGAGGGCCACGTCGTCAACCTGTCGAGCATCTTCGGGCTGATGGGCATCCCGACCCAGTCCGCCTACAACGCGGCCAAGTTCGCGGTGCGGGGCTACACCGAGGCGCTCCGCATGGAGCTCGACATCGAGCGGTGCGGGGTGTCGGCGACGTCGATCCATCCCGGCGGCATCAAGACCAACATCGCCCGCAACGCCCGCATCAGCGCCGCGCCCGGCGAGGACCTCGACCTGGAGACGGCCCGCCGGGACTTCGAGAAGCTGTTCATCACCAGCCCCGAGAAGGCGGCCCGGGAGATCATCCGCGCCGTCCAGGTGAACAAGCGGCGAGCGCTGATCGGCCCCGACGCCAAGGCCTTCACCGTGCTGTCCAAGCTCCCGCCCGGGATCGGCCAGCGCCTGGTCGGCCGGGCCGCGGGCCGTACCGTCTGACCGACGCTCAGGTCGCCGGCGCCCCGACCGATGGGGGGGCATGCTGTGGGACCTCCACCAGGAGCTGGGCCTCCGCAACGTCCGGGCCAACCAGCGCAGCCTGGAGTCGCAATCGCGCGGTCGGGACGACGACCTCCAGCGTCAGCTGTGGGACCTGGAGGACCGCTTCGAACGACTGCTCGTGGTGGCCGACGCCCTCTGGCGGCACGTGGCCGAGGCCCAGGGCCTGACCGACGAGGACCTCCTGCGCACGTGCGCCGAGGTCGACGCCCAGAGCGGTGTCGCCGACGGGCGCCGGGCACGGGAGGTCCGTCGCTGTGCCGCGTGCGACGCCGCCGTGCCCCACGGCCGGCCGACCTGCGTCTTCTGCGGGGCCGCCGTCACCGGCGCCGACTCCCCGTTCGACCGCGTCTGACGACCGGCCGGTCAGCCGGTCACGCCCAGGGCGACGAGGTCGTCGAGGGACGGGGCGAAGTAGGCCGCGCTGGCCCGGGCCTCGGTGAAGTCGAGCAGCCGGTCACGGGGTGAGTCGCCCAGCCCGACCATGCGGGTCAACATCCGGGTGAAGCGCTCCTGGTCCGGGCTGAACGCCAGGAAGCACAGGCCCTGCTCCTGCGCCGTGGCCACCGGCGTGCTGCGGCGGTAGATCGGCAGCTCCTCGCCGGCCTCGTCGTGGATCTCGGCCACGGTGATGTGGGCATCGGCCGGGCGGACGTCGCGGGGCAGCGCGGTGCTGTCGGCCTTGGTCCGCCCGAAGACCCGCTCCTGCTCGTCGACCTCGAGCGCCCCGAAGCGGTCGAGGTCGTGGGCCCAGAGCTGGAGCAGGACGTGGGCGCCACCGGCACCGGGCTCGCCGTCGGGGATGCAGGCGACCCCTGGGGCCTCGGTGGGCGAGGGGTTGGCGGTGCCGTCGACGAAGCCGGTCATGTCCCGACTGTCGCGGTAGACGAACGACCGGCGGTCGGTGACCACCTCGGCCACGGGGGCGAGGGCGGCGACCACGGCCATCGCGGTGTCGATGATGTCGTCGGCGCCGCTGCCGTGGACCCAGGCGTAGAGGTCGTGCTGGGTCACCGGGACCCGGTCGCCCGCCGGGCCCTCCAACGGGACGAGCGACGGGACCTCGGGGCCGTCGGGGCCGGCCAGGCGCGCCCACAGGTCCGGGCCGAAGGCGAGGACGAGGTTGGCGGCGCCGCCGGCGACCTTGGGCTCGCGGATGCGGGCCAGGGCGGCGCGCAGGTCGGTCAGGTCGGCACCGGGCCGCAGGTCGAGCTCCAGGTGGTGCTGGTGGCGGGTGCCGAGGGCGAAGATGCCGGGCTGGGGCGTCGTCATGGAGTGGATCCTGGGAGGGCGACGGGGACGACCGCCTGCCGCGGTCGGGCCCGATCCTGCCCGCCGCCCGGTGACGCCGACGAACCGGACGACAGCGCCTCGCCGGGCCCGTCAGCCCGGGGTGCGGCTGAGGTCGCGCTCCTCCACCCGGCCGTCGGCGTGCCGGGCGAAGCGGCCCGCCTCGGCGGCGTGGACCGGGTCCTCGTCGGCCCACGGCCAGCCCCCGAACCGGGTGCGCTGGTAGTCCTCGAAGGCCTGCTCGACCTGGGCCTTCGTCGTCATGACGAACGGTCCGTAGCGGGCCACCGGCTCACCGAGGGGCCGGCCCTGGAGCACCAGGACCTCCGTGCCACCGCCGACCGCGGAGAGGTCGAGGTCGACCTGGCTCTCGACCACCGCGCCGGTGTCCCGACCGAGGTCGCCGTCGTGGCCGGCGATGCGGAGGGCCCCGTCGCCGTCGAAGACGTAGAGGGTGCGGACCGTGTCGGGGCCGGCGGCCCTCGGCATGGTCCAGGTCGCCCCCTCGTCGAGGACGACGTGCCAGATGGCGACGTCGGCCTCGGCGTGGCTGGCCCACGACGCGGGCGGGGGCGCCGGCGGCTCGTCGGCGCCGGCCAGGTGACCGGCGATCACCGTGACCTCGCCCCGCGGCCCGCCGTCGGGGCCGACGGTCAGCCGGGGGACCTGGTCGTCCCAGAACATCGTGAAGTGGGCGTCGACCATCTTGTCGGCCGCCGGGAGGTTCAACCAGATCTGGAACAGCTCCAGCGGGTTGGGCCGGTCACGGTCGAGCAGCGGGAACATCTCGCTGTGCTGGATGCCGCCGCCAGCGGTGAGCCACTGGACGTCGCCCCGGCCGAACCGGGCGGCGGCACCGAGCGAGTCGGAGTGGTCGATGATCCCCTTGCGGACGTAGGTGACGGTCTCGAAGCCCCGGTGCGGGTGCGGCGGGAACCCCGGGACCCGCTGGCCGTGGTACATCCGCCAACCGTCGCGGCCCTCGAAGTCCATGCCGATGTCGCGCCCGGCCAGCAGCGCCGGGTCGGGGCCGAGGTCCTCCCGCCCCTCCGGGTAGGCGTCGTCGTGGTGGGCGCAGAAGAGGAAGGGGTCGATCGTGGGCCATTGCGGGCCGAGCTCGACGGTCTGGAGGACAGGGTCCGAGGCCATGCGACCAGGCTACGGAGACGAGCCCGCGAGACGACCAGGCCAGCAACGGGGGCACCGCAACCCCGCCCCGGCGTCGGACGCGCGTACGCGAGGTGCCAGGCACCTCGCGTACGTCGCGTCCGCCGTCACCAGCCCTGGTCGGTCGCCTCGACGTCTCCGGCCGCGATGGCGGTGACCAGGTCGGCGTGGTCGGTGACGGTCTGGGCCGCGTAGGCGCGGCCGTAGGCGACGATGCCGGCCCGGAAGGCGCCGCCCTTGCCGATGTAGGCGTCGATGGCCGTCGGTTCCCCGCTGCGGGCGTGGGACTTGGCCAGGGCCTGGCCGCACGCCCGGGCGAAGTCGGCCAGGTAGGGGGCGATGGTCGGGGCGTCGGGGATGATCTTCATGTCGCGGAACTGGCGGACGTAGAAGTCCAGGCCCTCGACCCGGACGTGGCCGAGGAACATGTCGCTGGCCGACTGCATCAGCCGCTGGCCCACGGCCACCCGCTGGCCGTGGTTCGGGAACGCGCTGGGCGCGACGAACGGCTCGTACACCGACTCGGTGGCCTGCTTGACCTGGAACAGGAGGGGCTGGCGCCCGCTCTCGCCCTCCAGGAGGAGCAGGAAGACCCGCATGCCGACGCTGCCGACGCCGACGACCTGGCGGACCGCGTCGGCCTGCCGGTACCGGGCCAGCAGCCGGACCAGGTGGGGTGGGACCGACGTCAGGTAGGTGGTGACGACCTGCTCGAAGACCCGGACCGCGTCGGCCTCGTCGACGGTCGGGTGCCAGCGCTTGCCGGGCTCGTCGGTGATGCGTCGTCGCCCGTCGACCACGGCCGTGACCTTCCCGACCGCCCCCTCCTGGGAGCGCTTGCGGGCGACCTTGCGGAGCCGGGCCCCGGCCCGGTCGGCCTCCACCGCGGCGGCGGTCACGATCGGTTCGAGGGCGTCCGCCGCGGTGATGCGGTCGTACCAGACGTCGAGCTCGCCCATGGCGGCGTAGCGGTGCATGGCCTGGCGGTAGCCGTCGGCGGCCGCGCCCGCGGCGTGCTCGGCCACGCCGACGGACAGCCCGACCGAGTCGGCCAGCACGAACACGCTGGTGGCCAGCCGCTTCAGGTCCCACTCGAACGGACCGGGGAGGGTCTCGTCGAAGTCGCGGGCATCGAAGAGGAGCTGCCGCTCGGGAGAGGCCCACAGCCCGAAGTTGAGGATGTGGGCGTCGCCGCACATCTGGACCATCAGGCCCGAGTGCGGTCGGGTCGCCAGGTCGGCGGCCATCACCGCCGCCGCGCCGCGCAGGTAGGCCCATGGCGACGACGCCATCCGGGCGTACCGGACCGGCAAGAGGTCCTGGTCCCGCACCGCCTCCTGGGCGCGCAAGCGGTCGAGGGCCGGCGCCTGGCGCACCGAGGCGTCCCACTCGGCCGCGGCCCGGCGGGGTGCCCGCTGTCGAGCGGCCCGGCCGTCCGCCCGGTGGTCGACCCGGTCGACCGAGGTGGCGTCGCGAGGAGGGGTGGGATCGGTCATGGTGCGCCTCCAGGGGGGGTCGGCGTCGCTAGCGGCGGCGGCGGGGCTCGGAGTGGTCCCAGTCGGCGAGCAGGGTCCGCAGGGCGGTGAGCAGGATCAGGGGCTCGTCGAGCATCGGGTGGTGGCCGGCCTCGGGCAGCTCGATCACCGGCGCGACCCGGCCCAGCTCGGCGTTCATGAAGTCGCCGATGTCCCGGGTGACGAGGCCGTTCTCGCAGCGCAGCAGGGCGAAGCGGGCCACGATGCGGCGCAGGTAGGGGAGGGCCACGCCCCGGATCGAGCCGGCCATGAACTGGCCGAAGACCGAGGGGTCGAACTTCCAGCCGTAGCCGCCGTCGACCTCGTGGAGCGACCGGCGGGCGACGTGGTCCATCACGTAGTCGAGGTAGTGGGCCTGGGGCGGCACGGTGCGGAACCGCAGGAGCGCGTCGTCGACCGACGGGTAGACCTTGGCCTTCCCGAAGGCCTCCTTGAGCCGGGACGCCTCGACCTCCGGGTCGGGCTCGGTGACCGGGGAGTCGACGATGACGACGCCGCTCACCCGCTCGGGGTGGAGCGCGGCCGTGGCGATGGTGACGAAGCCGCCCATCGAGTGGCCGACGACCACCGGTAGGCCGTCGATGCCGGCGGCCTCGGCCACGGCGATGACCTCGTCGGTCCACTGCTCGAAGCGGTACTCGTCGCGGCGACCGCTGTCGCCGTGGCCGGACAGGTCGAGGGCGACCACCCGGTGCTCGTCGGCGAAGGCGGCGGCGACGTGCGACCACCAGTGGGCGTGGGCGCCGCCGCCGTGCACGAACACCAGGCCCCGTCGGCCCGGCTCGCCCCACGCCAGGTAGTGGATGGGGGTGCCGTCGACGTCGACCACCTCGTCGGTGAA
>CAYQGF010000282.1:1443-5405 GCA_964416885.1 uncultured Iamiaceae bacterium | reverse complement strand
CCGGTGGCCTCGACGGTGGCGACCAGGTCGTCGTCGCTGACGTCGCCCTCGACCGCCACCCGGGCCTTCTCGGTGGCGTAGTTCACCGTGGCGGTGACGCCCTCCATCCGGTTGAGCTTCTTCTCGACCCGGGCGGCGCAGGAGGCGCACGTCATCCCGGTGATGGCCAGGTCGACCTGGCGGGCGGCGGTGGTGTCAGTGCTCATGGTCGTGCACCTCCACGGTGAAGGGGAACGTGTGGACCACCCCGTCGACCTGGAGGTCGAGGAACAGCCGGTAGGCGCCAGGGGCGGGGAAGGTGGCGGTGAACTCGACGGCCGGCGAGGCGTCAGCCGAGTGGCCCGGGTGACGCCCGCTGTCGCCGTCGTGGGGGTGGACGTGGGAGTAGGCCAGGTCGTCGGCCCGGAAGGCGACCAGGTGGCCGCGGGCGCCGAGGTAGGGCTCGGGCTCGACCGGCTCGCCGCCCCGGGTGACGGTGAAGGCCAGCTCGGTGTCGCCGACCTCGGGGTGGCCGTCGAGGGTGACGGTGAGGTCGTCGACCGTGGTCGGGTTGCCGGCCTCGGGCAGGACGACGAGGTCGGCGGCGAGCGCGAGCGCCGGCCCGTCGCCCGGCGTCAGGTCGGCGACCACCCGGTAGGAGCCGGCGGGCAGGTCGGGGCGGGCGACCGACCAGGTGCCCTCGGCGTCGACCTCGGGGTGGAGGTGGGCGTAGCTCGTCAGGTCGCGCCCGACGACGATCAGGTGGAGGGGCTTCTCGTGGACGACCTCGGTCTCGACCACCGGGGCGCCTTCGGGATCGAGGACCCGGAAGCGGATGTCGTCGGCGAGCGGTTCCAGGGCCAGCCGGTAGCCGCCGTCGGTGCCCTCGGTGCCCTCGGCGGTGTCGGCCCCGGACACCCGGTGGTCGTCGTGGCCGTCATCGGTCGGCGCGGCCGACGTCTCGTCGTGACCGGCCTCGACCCGGTGGCCCGAGGGGGCGGTGTCGATCGGACCGGCGAGGGCCCCGAGGCCGGCGCCGGCCGCCCCCACCACGAGCAGCCCGGCGAGGAAGGCACCCACCTTGGCCCCGGCGTTCACCGCGCCCACCCCCGGGTGCCGCGCACTTGGTGTCTGACACCGAGTGCGCGGCGTGGGCCGGCGGTCACGGGACGACCTGGTAGCCGGCCTCGTCGACCGCGGCAGCGACGGCGGTGGCGTCGAGGGCGGCGTCGGAGGTGATGGTGACGGCCCCGGTGCCGAGGTCGACGGCCACGCCGGTGACGCCGGCGAGGGCGCCCAGCTCGGACCGCACCGCCGAGGCACAGTGGTCGCAGGTCATCCCCTGGACGGTGACGGCGGTGGTGACGGGCATGGCGGCCTCCTCGGCGCTGGCTTCTCCACCCGACGATACCCCTGGGGGGTATAGGTGGCAACGTCTCGTCGGTCACGTCGATGCTTGACCGCGTCACGCGATCGCAACGAAACTGCGACCCTGATGCCCGTCCCCGTGCCGCGCCGGCGGTGAGGATCACCCCGTCGGCCCGAGTGGCCGGAGCCGTCGCCGCCGCGGTGGCCGCCCTCCTCGGCGCGCTCGTGCTGCCGGCCCCACCGGCCGGGGCCGAGGACCGCGACGTCGAGTACCTCTGCCCCAAGAGCGGCGGCTACGACTGCATGCCCGACACCGGCTACACCGGCCAGACCGTGTGGGGCTCCTACGGCCCGGGCCACAACTGCGTGAGCTACGCGGCCTACATGCTCGAGCGCAACGGGGCCGAGCGCCCCTGGGCGGGACGCCTGGGCGACGGCTCCGAGTGGGACGAGCACGCCCGCGGCGCCGGGCACCGGGTCGACACGACCCCGGCGGTCGGCGCCATCGCCCAGTGGGACGGCGGCTCCGGCCACGTCGCCTACGTGGACGAGGTGACACCCGACTACATCGTCGTCACCGAGGACAACTACTCCGGCTACTCGTCGGCCCGGAAGATCTGGCGGGACGGCCGCACCTTCGCCGAGGCCGAGTTCATCCACGTCCACGACCTCCCCACCGCGCCGGCCCACGACGTCCTGTGGGCCACGGCCGACGACACCGCCTCGATGTGGTGGGGGCTGAGCGACGGCCAGGGGCTGGGCCTGCCGTTCCGCGCCGCCGCGGCCCCGGCCCCGGTCGCCGCCACGGTCCGCAGCGGCGACGCCCCGGTGACCGGCGACCTCGACGGCGACGGCGCCGTCGACCTGGTGCTCCACCGGCCCGGGGCGACCACCGCGTCGGTGGCGTGGGGCGACGGCCGCGGCGGGCTGACCGCCCCGACGACCCGCTCGGTGCCCGGCGGGGGCCGCGGCCAGGCCCTGGTGGGCGATCTCGACGCCGACGGGGCCGACGACGTCGTCTGGTACGCCGCCGGCGAGGCGACCGACGTCGTGTGGTGGGGCCGGCCCGGCCGGCGCGACCCAGAGATCGCGCCACTGGCCCTCGATGCCGTCTACCTGCCAGCGGTGGCCGACCTCGACGGCGACGGCGCCGACGACATCGTCCTGGCCGGTCCCGGCGATGCCGTCGACCGGGTGATCTGGGGCCGGGAGGGGGTGCGCCGGCTCCAGGCCACCCGCCTGCCGCCGACCCGGCTCGCCACCACGGCCCGACCGACCGTGGGCGACCTCGACGGCGACGGCCGCGACGACATCGTCTGGTCCCGGCCCGGCCCGGACCGCGACGCAGTGTGGTGGGGCTCGGCCGACCGGCTGCCCCACCACCAGCGCATCGACCTCGACGACGGCCAGGCCGCGCACGCCGGCGACTTCGACGGCGACGGGGTCGACGACCTGCTCCTGGTGGGCGTCGACGGCCACGACGATGCCCTGGTGCTCGGCCGCCGGGGCGAGCGCGAGCTCACCCCCGTGCCGCTCCCGATCGCCACGCCCGTCGGCGCCACCCCGGTCGTCGTCGACCTGGGCTGGGCCTGACCGGTCAGAGGTTGGTGGCGATCAGGGCGACGCCGAAGGCGGCGAAGAGGACGGCGGAGCCGATGCGGGTCACCCGCTCCGGGAGGGCATGGCCGACGAGGCGACCGACCACGACCCCGAGCAGCCCGCTGGCGACGATCCCGAGGGTCGCACCGACCCAGACCAGCACCGGGGAGCCCTGGGCCGCGAGGGTGGCCGTCGCCAGTTGGGTCTTGTCGCCGAGCTCGGCCACGAACATGGCGACGAAGACCGAGGCCACGACCGAGCGCGACGTGCTGGCCGTCGCCGCCTCGTCGGCCCCCTCCTCCTCGTCGTCGTCGACGTCGCGCAGTGCCCAGACGGCGAAGGCGAGGAACAGCACCCCGCCGACGAGGCCGATCGCCCGAGTAGGCAGGGCCGCGCCGAGCAGCCCGCCGACGACGACCGAGATCAGGTTGGTGGCGGCGTAGGCGGCGACCACGCCGACGACGACGGGCCCGAGGCGGTGCCGGGCCCCGAACCCCATGGCCACGAGCTGGGTCTTGTCCCCCAGCTCGGCCACGAACACCAGCCCCAGTGCGGCCAGCAACGATCCCATGCACGTCTCCTCGGTCGGGCTGACCGGGACGGGGGCACGGGCGCGACCTCGACCCGGACAGCGATCTGTCCTGGGTCGAAGGTCTCGCCCACCCGACCGTGGTCGGGCCGACCGTCCGGGCAGGTGGGCTGCCAGTGTGTCGAACGGCCGATTGCGGGCTACTCCCCTTCGGCGGGGGCGACCCTAGCGGGAACGGCGCACCGCCGAGGGTGCCGTCGATTGTGACCGATGTCATAACGAGGCGTGGTGTCGTCCACTGCCGGCCTGGCCTATGGTGCACCCGTCGGTGCACGAACGCATCGAGATCCCGACGCTTCGTCGCAGTCACCGACCCACAATCGATCGCCCCGGGACGTTCGCCGCGAGACCTCGCGCCGTCCTGGTCAGGGCGCGGCACCGACCGGGGACACCACCCCTCCCCCGTCTCCGGTCGGTGCCGCCTTTC
>CAYQGF010000282.1:0-1343 GCA_964416885.1 uncultured Iamiaceae bacterium | reverse complement strand
GCCGTGGTGGTGCCGTCGTCCGGGGTGGTGGTCTCCTGGGCGCCGCTGACGGCGGGCACGCCCAGGATCAGGCCGGCGGTGCCGCCGGCGGCGAGCGCCGCGGTCAGCACGCCGGCGGCGAGCAGGGTGGATCGGGCCATGGTGGGGTTCCTCCTGGTGGGGGGGGTTTGGAGCCCTCACCATCGCCAGTGGGGCTCAAGGCCCCCGGGGGACGACCTCAGAGGTCCCGCAGACCGGCCATGACCGCCTCGGCCGCGCCGAGGGCATCGGGCCGGACGACGTAGCGGTCGACGCCCCACCGCTCCCGGTGGGCGACCAGCCGGGCGACGATCTCCTCCACCGGGCCCAGCCAGACGTACGGGACGTCGCGCAGGAGGTCCGGGTCGTCGAGCCCCATCTCCCCAGCCAGGCGGTGGGCCGCGGCCGCCGGGTCGTCGGTGACCTCCACCCGCTGCACCAGGGCCTCGACCGCCGGGCGCCGGTCGGCCGCGGCACCGGCCGCGGCCTCGGCCAGGGCGGCGAAGGAGGCGTCGAGCTCGGGCCGGGACCAGGCCACCTCGTGGCGATGGCCGTCGGCGAGGGTCCGGCCCAGCCCGGTCACGCCGACGACATCGGCGGTGCGGGCCGCCAGGTCGAGCACCCTCCGGCCGGCGCCGCCGACCATCAGCGGGACCCGGCCCTGCACCGGCCGGGGCGCCGCCAGCTCGGCCGCCTCGGTGCGGACGTGGGGGCCGGCATGGGTGACGACCTCACCGGCCAGCAGCCGGGTCGTGACCGCCACCACCTCGGCCAGCCGGTCGACCCGCGCACCGGCCGCCGGGACCGTCCGCCCGACCGCCGCCCATTCGGCCGGGGTGTGGCCGGCCCCGAGCCCGAGGACGGCCCGGCCGTCGGACACGAGGTCGAGGGTCGCCACCTCGACGGCCAGGGCCATCGGCTCCCACAGGCCGGCGTTGGCCACACAGGTCCCCAGCGCCACCCGATCGGTGACCGCGGCGGCCGCACCGAGGGCGACGAACGGGGCCGCGGCCGAGCCGGGGTGGTCGGCGACGTAGAGGGTGGCGAACCCGGCCTCGTCGACCCGGCGGGCCAGGTCGGCCCACGCCCGCCCGGTGGTCGGCTCGGCCTGGAGGGAGATGGCGATCGGCGCGTCCATCGCCCCATCGTGCCACCGTTTGGTTGCGTGTTGGGTCGGAGCCCGGTGCTCAGGACAGGGGGATGACCGTGCCGGCCGGGACCCGGCGGGGGGTGGCGGTGCGCTGGAGGACGCCGCCGGCGCCGTCGGGCACCGACACCGTGTTGGAACAGCCGCCGTCGGCCACCGACTGGTACCGGGTGCGCAC
>CAYQGF010000281.1:0-5412 GCA_964416885.1 uncultured Iamiaceae bacterium | reverse complement strand
CGCAGCACCCGAGCAGGGCGGCGTTGCCGGCGAAGCAGCGGCCCGACCCGATGCCGACCAGCGGCACGGTCCCGCTCAGCCGGGCGAACAGGTTGAAGGCCAGGCAGTCGAGGCCGGACACGGTGGTGGTGTCGGTGTCGCCGGGCCGCCCGCCGCCACCCTCGGCGAACAGGACGACCGGGAGGCGCTGACGCTCGGCCAGCTCGAACAGCCGGTCCTTCTTGCGGTGGTTCATGTGGCCCTGGGTGCCGGCCAGGACCATGTAGTCGTAGGAGGCGACGACGGCGCGCCCGGTGCCGATGCGGGCGATCCCGCCGACCAGGCCGTCGGCCGGGGTGCGGGCGACCAGGTCCTCCAGGCTGCGGCGCCGGCGCTGGGCGGCCACGGCGAGGGGCGAGTACTCGACGAAGCTCCCCGGCTCGACCAGGTCGGCGATGTTCTCCCGGGCGGTGCGCCGGCCCCGGCCGTGGACCTTGGCCACCGCCTCGGGCCGGGCCGCGTCGAGGCCGATCGCATGGCGGGCGAGCACCTCCTCCAGGTCGGCGCGGGGCGCGTCGAGGTCGAGCGTGGCGGTGGCCGGGGCGTCGTCGTCGGCCGCGGCCCCGGGCCGGACGACCGCCACGGGGGTCCCGGCGGAGACCTGCTGGTCGACGGTCACGGCCACCGACGTCACGGTCCCGGCCGTCTCGGTCACCACGTCGTGGTGCATCTTCATCGACTCGACCACGGCGACGACCTGCCCGGCCCGCACCGCGTCCCCGTCGGTCACCCGCACCTCCACCACCAGCCCCTGGAGGGGCGATGTGACGACCAGGTCCGGCTCGCTGCTCACGCGCAGATGGTGTCAGACACCAACTCGCGACTCGCGCACGTGGTGTCAGACACCAACTCGAGACCCAGTGGCGGGGGATGGTCAGGGCTGGCCGTAGAAGCGGTGCTCGACGACGCGGCGGGCGCGGCGGGTCAGGCGGAGGTACTCGTCGCGCAGGGCCGGCCCGGTGGTGTCGAGCGAGCGGGCCAGGGTGACGAGGTCGTCGCCGGTCGGCAGGTCGTCGCGAGGTCGGGCCGACACCAGGGCTCGACGGTTGCGGGCCCGCTCGCAGAAGGCGTGGGCTGCCGCCAGCGCCCGGGCCTCGTCAGGGCGGAGGTGGCCGGCATCGGCCAGGGCGGTGATGCCCGTCGCGGTCGCCGGGTCGCGGATGCCGGCCTCCATCAGCAGCAGGGCGACGGTGAGCTCGACGTCGGCCAGGCCACCCGGGCCGAGCTTGAGGTGGAAGCGGGGGTCCTCGCCGGCCGGGGGGCGCTCGCTCTCCTGACGGGCCTTGACCCGGCGGATGGCCCGCCGGTCGGCGTCGTCGAGCGGCCGCCAGACCATCGGGTCGGCCTCGGCGAGCAGCCGGGCCGTCAGGTCGGGGTCGCCCGACAGGGGCCGCAGCCGGGTCAGGGCCAGGCGCTGCCACGGCTCGACCCAGCGCTCCAGGTGGGCCAGGACCGCCTCCCGACTGGCGACGAGCGGGGCGCTGCGGCCCCCGGGGCGCAGGTCGAGGTCGACGTCGTAGACCCGGTCGGCCGGGCCGCGGCCGACCAGCACCCGGCGCACCACCTCGCCGGCCCGGGCTGCCTCCTCCCGGCCGGCCTCGTCGCCGGCGTCGTGCACCAATAGCAGGTCGAGGTCCGAGGCGTAGGACAGCTCGCCGCCCGACAGCCGGCCCACGGCGAGGACGGCGAAGGGGACCTCGGGCGCGGCGGTGGCCACGGCGACGTCGACCGCGGCGTGGGCGATGGTGGCCAGGTCGGAGCCGACCGCCGGGGTGGGCCGGTCGTCGAGGACGTCGGCCAGGCCGATCCGGGTCATCTCCCGGCGCACGGCCCGGCGCAGCGGGGGGCTGACCTCCGCCGGGTCGGGGCGGGCCCTCACCGCACAGACCCGACGGACCACGGCCTCCCGGTCGTCGGCGCCGGGCGCGGCGAGGTCGGCCAGGAGGTCGGGCGCCCGGCCGATGCCCTGCACCAGCAGCGGGCTGGTGCCGGCCAGGACCGCCAGCCGGTGGGCGGTCTCGGGCGACTCCCGGCAGGCCGCGGCGACGGCGCGGGCGTTCCCGGCGACCAGGGTGCGGAGGGCGAGCAGGCCCCGGTCGGGGTCGGGGCTGGCCGACAGCCAGTCGAGGAGCAGCGGCAGCAGCGATGCCATCAGGCGGGACGTGCGGGTCAGCCCGGTGGTCAGCTCGGCCACGGCCTGCCGGGCCCGCTCGGCGTCGCCGAAGCCGAAGGCCCGGAGCCGGGCCGCGGCGGCGTCGGCCCCGAGCGGGGCGTCGACCCGGGTGAAGCTCTGGAGCAGCGGCCGGAAGTAGACCCGCTCGTGGATGCGGCGCACCGTGGCCCGGCAGGCGGCCAGCTCCCGGTCGAGCTCGTCGACGGCCCGCTCGGTCGGTCGGTCGACCAGCCCGATCACCCGGGCCACCCGCTCCCGCTCGGCCCGACCGGCCGGCACGGCGTGGACCTGGCGGCCCTCGTCGAGCTGCACGGCGTGCTCGACCCGCCGCAGCAGCCGGTACGACGCCCGCAGCCAGGAGGCGTCGTCCTCGGCCACGTAGCCGCCGTCGGCCAGGGCGGTCAGGGCGGGGAGCGTGCCCCGGACCCGCAGGGCCGGGTCGAGCGGGCCGTGGACGAGCTGGAGGAGCTGGGCCGCGAACTCGACGTCGCGCAGGCCCCCCGGCGCCCGCTTGAGGTCACGGGGGTCGCCCTGGACGGCGACATGGCGCTCGGTCCGGGCCTTCATCGCCCGCACCGCGTGGATCGCCTCGGCGTCGAAGGGCTGGCTCCAGACCGCGTCGGCCGCGGCCGCGGCGAACTCGGTGCCGAGGTCCCGATCACCGGCGAGGGGCTGGGCCTTGAGCAGGGCCTGGCGCTCCCACGGGTCGGCCCATCGCTCCCAGTGGCTGCGGTAGCCGTCGACGGTGCGGACCAGGGCGCCGTCGCGGCCCCCGGGGCGCAGGTCGACGTCGACCCGCAGCGCCCGGCGGGCGACGGCCAGCGCCCGGCGGGCCGCAGCCCGGTCGTCGGCGTCGCCGGCCGGGCCGACCAGGACGACGTCGATGTCCGAGGCGTAGTTGAGCTCGTTCCCGCCGGCCTTGCCGAGGGCGATCACGGCCAGGTGGTCGGCGCCGCCCAGGCGGAGCGACTGGGCCAGCACGGCGCCGGCGGCGCGGGTGACGGCGACCATCGTCGTCTCCAGGGGCGCCCGGCCCGCCAGGTCGGCGGCGGCGATCCCGACCAGGGCGCGGCGCCATCGACGATCGAGGTCGTGCTCGTCGGTGGCGTCCCCCACCTCGTCGGCCCCGCCCAGTGCATCGAGCGCCGCGGGATCGGTGACCAGGGCGCGGCCCAGCCAGCCGCTGGCGGCGGCGAGGGCGACGACGGCCCGGGCCGTGTCGGGGTCGGCGGCCAGCCGGTCGAGGACGTCCCGGCCCCGGGCCTCGGCCAGTCGGTCGAGGGTGGCCGAGGCCCGCCCGGGGTCGGCCGACCGCCGCACCAGGTCGTCGAGCAGCGGGGGACCGGCCACGCCCCGCATCCTGCCCAATCGGGACGGCGTCGGCGGCCTGGTCGGGCCTACGGTCGGGCCCATGGCCAGCCTCGTCGTCGTGATCGGGCCGATCGCCGCCGGCAAGAGCACCGTCGCCGAGGCGCTCGCCGACCGGCTCGTGGCCGACGGTCGATCGGTCGCGGTGGTCGATGTCGACGACGTGGTCTTCATGCAGCGGGCGCCGCTCGAACAGTTCGACCGGACGTGGGAGCGGGGCCGGGCCGTGCACGGCGAGCTGGTCGGACGGTGGCTGCGGAGCGACGTCGACGTGGTGGTCGCCCATGGCCCCGCCTACACGGCGGAGGAGACGACGGCGCTGATGGCCGACGTGCCCGACGACGTCCCGGTGCTCCGGGCCCTGCTGCTCGTCCCCTACGACGTGGCCCTCGACCGGGTCACCGCCGACCCGGACCGCGCCCTCTCGCGGGACCCGGACTTCCTCCGGCGCACCCACGACCGCTTCACCGCCCTCCTTCCGACCATCCCTCCGTGCGACCGGACCTATCGCACCGAGGAGGTCGACGCTGCCACCATCGCGTCCGACCTGGCGGCCCTCGTCCCGTGAGCGAGCGCCGCGGGGTGTGGCTGGTGGTCGGGGTGCAGGGGGCGGGGAAGTCGACGACGGCCCAGCGGCTGGCCGAGCGGTTCGACCCGTCGGTCCACGTGCGGGGCGACCAGCTGCGGCGGTGGGCGGTCAACGGGTGGGTGCAGCCCCGGTCGGGCGGGGACGAGGCCGAGGCCCGCCGGCTCCTCGACCTGCGCTACCGGCTGTCCGCCGCCCTGGCCGACGAGTACGCCGCCGCCGGGTTCACCACCGTCGTGCAGGACAACCTCTACGGCGACGACGTGGCCACGTGGCTCCGCCGGGTCACGGCCCGGCCCCGCCACCTGGTCGTGCTGCGGCCGAGCGTCGAGGTCGTCCGTCGTCGGGACGCCGAGCGTCGGGCCACGACCGGCAAGGTCGCCTACGGCCGGACCGGCCCCACCGTCGAGGAGCTCGACCGCGCCCTGGCCCGGGTCGCCCCGGTCGGGCTGTGGCTCGACACCTCGGACCTGGGCCCCGACGAGGCCGTCGACGCCATCGTGGCCCGGTCGGACGAGGCCCGCGTCGCCGACGTCTGACCGGCGAGCGGGACGGTCAGGGGAGGGTGGCGGCGAGGAGGGTCTTGCCGTCGTCGATGGCGTCGACGGCGAGGCCGGCGGCGGGTGGGACCAGCCGCCGGGCCGCGTCCCGGAGGCCGACCGGGGCGTCGACGCGCCAGCCGGCCGCCGCAACCAGGGCAACGGCGTCGGCCCGGTCGGCGCGGTAGCGGAAGCCCTCGCCGCTGCCGGCCCGGGCCAGCCGCTGGAGCCGGGCCTGGCGGGCCTGCGGGGCGGCCGTCGCGGCCCGCGCCGGGTAGACGTCGACGGCCAGCCGGCTCCCCGGTCCGGCCGCCCGGGCCAGGGCCCCGAGCAGCCCTCGCACCACGTCCTCGTCGAGGTACATGGTCACGCCCTCGACCGCGAACAGCGCCGGCCGACCCGGGTCGATGCCGCCCCGGTGCAGCGCCGCGCCCACGTCGTCGGACCGGACGTCCGCGGCGACGTAGGCCGGCCCGCCCTCGGGGGCGCGCCGGACCTTGTCCTGCTGCGTCGCCGGCTGGTCGAGCTCGACGAAGCGCAGGCCGGGACGGGCACACCGCCAGGCCCGGCTGTCGTAGCCGGCGCCGACGATCGCGACCTGGTCGATGCCGGCGTCGGCCGCCGCAGCCACCTGCTCGTCGAACCACCGCACCCGAGCGGCTGCCCCGGCGGACCTGGGCCCGGGCGGTGACCCTCGCCGGCCTGAC
>CAYQGF010000280.1:0-5428 GCA_964416885.1 uncultured Iamiaceae bacterium | reverse complement strand
CTACGACCTGGAGGCCGTGTGGGTGCAGGGTGGCTTCGCCCCGGACCCCGAGCTGCACCGTCGGGCCGGCGAGCGCATCCGTGCCCTCGACCAGCCCCGTCTCGACGCCGTGCGCTGGTTCGCGGCCGGGTCCGAGACGGTGCGGCGACGACTGGGCCGGTTCAACGGCATCGACCGGGTGTCGCTGTTCCACGCCGGGGTCGCGGTGGGCGGCTCGGTCGCCGACGCACAGCACCGGACCGTCGCGCCGGGGCCCGGCGCGACGGTCCGGTGCTGTGCGTCGGCCGCCTGGAGTTCCCGAAGCGGCCCGAGCTGCTGGTGGCGGCGATGCGGCGGTTGCCCGACGTCCGGGCCGTGCTGGTGGGCACCGGCGGCCGGGAGCGGTGGGTGCGGGCGATCGACCACCGCCTGTCCCGGCCCGGGGTCGACCTCGACCGGGTCGACGAGCGGGCGCTCTGGTGCTGCCGGGCCGACGACCCCGAGCGGGTGCCGCCCGGATGGCGGTCGAACGTCGAGCTGCTCGGCCGGGTCGACGACCCCACGCTCGAACGGCTCTACGCCACGACCCCGTGCGTCGTCGCCCCCGCCTACGACGAGGACTACGGCCTCACCGCGGTCGAGGCCATGGCCCACGGCGCCCCGGTCGTCGTCTGCGAGGACGGCGGCGGGCTGGCCGACCTGGTCGACCACGAGGTCGACGGGCTGGTCGTGGCGCCGACCGGAGCCGCCATCGCCGCGGCCGTCGACCGGGTCCTCTCCGACCCCGACCTGGCGGCCACCCTCGCCGCCGGCGCCCGCCGCCGGGCGGCGCGCACCACGTGGGAGCGAGCCGACGACCAGGTCCGCACCGCCCTCGCCATCACCATGGACGAGGCAGCGCCGGGCGACGCCCCCGAGGACGCGGCGTGAAGGTCGCGGTCGTGGCGCCGCGCTCGCCGGTGTTCGCCTTCGGGGGGGCCGAGCGGGCGTGGGCCGGGTTGGTGGCCGGGCTGGGCGCCGAGGGCCATGACGCCGAGCTGGTGACCCTGCCGGTCGACGAGGCGACGTTCGCCGGGCTGGTCGACGGGTACCGCCGCTTCGCCGCCCTCGACCTCGGCCGCTTCGACCTGGTGGTCAGCTCCAAGTACCCGGCGTGGATCGCCCCCCACCCCCGCCACGTGCTGTGGATGTTCCACCCGCTGCGGGGCCTCTACGACACCTACCACCTGTTCCGGGCGCCCCTCGACCCCGGCCCGGTCGAGCCGCCCACCCGGGCGCTGCTCGACCTGGTGGCGGGGCCGGCCCGACGTGACCGGCTCCCCGAGGTGCTGGCCGCCGTCGACGCCGCGGGGGCAGCCCTCGGGCCCGACCACCCCGACCTCCGCCTGCCCGGACCGACCAGCCGGCTCGTCGTCCACTGGCTCGACCGCCTGGCGCTCGCCCCGGGCGAGATCGCCCGCCACACGGCGCTGTCGCGCACCATCGCCGTCCGGGAGGGGTACCTGCCCGACGGCGTCGGCGCCCACGTGGCCCACGCTCCCTCCGACGTGCCGACGAGCACGGCCCCCGAGCGCCCCCGCACCCACCTGTTCACCATCAGCCGGCTCGACGGGCCCAAGCGCTTCGACCTGGTGATCGAGGCCATGGCGCACGTCCCCGGCGAGGTGCCGCTCCTGCTCGGCGGGACCGGACCGGAGGAGGCCCGGCTCCGGGAGCTGGCCGCCGGCGACCCCCGCATCCGGTTCCTGGGCCGGGTCGAGGACGACGAGCTGGCCGACCTCTACGCCGGGGCGATCGCCGTCCCGTTCGTCCCCTACGACGAGGACTACGGCCTGATCACCGTCGAGGCCATGGCCGCCGGGGCGCCGGTCGTCACCGTGACCGACGCCGGGGGGCCGACGGAGCTGGTGCGCTCCGGCGTCGACGGCCTGGTCGCCGACCCCACGCCCGAGGCCCTGGGCGCCGCCCTCGCCGCCCTGGTCACCGACGACCAGCAGGCCCGACGTCTGGGCGAGGCCGGTCGGCGCCGGGCCGCCCGGATCACCTGGCCCACGGCCATCGCCACCATCCTCGGCCCCCTCGCCGACGAGCCCGGGCCATCCGTACGGAAGGTGCCTGGCACCTTCCGTACGGGCGCACCGGGGCGGCGGAAGGTGGTGGTGCTGACCACGTTCCGGGTGGCGGACCGGGGCCACGGGGGCCAGCTCCGCAGCTTCCACCTGTACGGGAGCCTGGCCCGCCACGTCGACGTCGAGATCGTCAGCCTCACCGACGGGGGCGAGGCGGGGAGCACGGAGCTGGCGCCGGGCCTGGTCGAGACCGCGGTCCCGGTCAGCGACGACCAGCGCCGGGCGGCCGAGGCCATGTCGCTCGCCGTCGGCCTCCCGGTGACCGACCTGGCCGCCGGGAGCGAGGTCCGTCGCACCCCGGCCTACCTCCATCGGCTGCGCGCCGCGGCCCGCTCCGCCGACGCGGTGATCCTGGCCGAGCCGTACCTCCACCCGGCCCTGGCCGCGACCGGCGTCGAGCTCCCCTTCCTCTACGACGCCTTCAACGTCGAGGCCGCCCTGAAGGCCGACGTCCTGCCGGTGACGGCCGCCGGGGCCGCCGTCCTCGACCAGGTCGTCGCCCTGGAGGCCGAGGTGTGCGCCACCGCCGCGGCCATCACCGCGTGCAGCCCCGCCGACGCCGCCGCCCTGGCCTCGGCCGGCCACCGGCGCCGGGGCGGCGTCACCGTGGTCCCGAACGGCACCGACACCTCGGCCTTCCCCCCACCGGACCCCGAGCAGCGCCGCCGCCTCGGCGCCGCCTGGCTCGACCACTACCACCGCTGCGGCCCACCGGGACGCCGGCGGCCCGAGGCCCTCGCCGTCTTCTTCGGGAGCTGGCACCCGCCCAACCTCGACGCGGCCGAGGCCGTGCTGGACGCGGCCCCGTCGGCCCCGGAGGTCGTCTTCGTGCTCGGCGGCCGCCACGGCGACGCCTTCGCCGGGCGCGCCACGCCACCCAACGTGGCCTTCGCCGGCGTCCTGCCCGGCCGGGCCAAGGACACCCTGCTCGCCGCGGCCGACGTGGCGATCAACCCCATGCGGGTCGGCTCGGGCACCAACCTCAAGATCATCGAGTACCTGGCCGCCGGGGTCCCGGTGGCGACCAGCAGCACCGGGGCCCGGGGCCTCGACGTCGTCGACGGCACCCACCTCGTCATCGACGACGACGTCGCGGCGGGCGTGCGGACCGTGCTCGGCGACCACGCCGCCGCGACGGCCCGGGCCGCCGCGGGACGGGCCCTGGTCAGGGAGCGCTACGACTGGCGAGGCCTCGGCGACCGCCTGGCCGAGGTCGTCGCCGGCGTCATCGGCGACCTCGGGCCCTGACCGGCCGCGGTCGGGCGCCCGGCGAGGCCCGGCCCACGGTGCCGACCCGGACGGGACCGATCGCTACCCTGCTGCGGACGTCGAGAGGAGCCCGGTGACCGACCCGACCCCGTGCCTGAGCGTGGTGATCCCCTGCTACAACGAGCAGGCCACCGTCGAGAAGCTGGTGGCGCGCGTGCTGGCCTCGCCGTGGACCGACGAGGTGGTCATCGTCGACGACGGCTCCACCGACGGCACCCGCGCCATCCTCGAGGGCTTCGCGGACCCGCGGGTCCGCGTCTTCCTCCAGCCCGTCAACCAGGGCAAGGGCGCCGCCCTGCGCCGGGGGTTCCAGGAGGCCCGGTCCGACTTCGTGATCGTCCAGGACGCCGACCTCGAGTACGACCCCGACGACTACGGCCGGCTGGTCGGGCCGCTGCTCGACGGCAAGGCCGACGTCGTGTTCGGGTCCCGCTTCCTCTCCGGGGACGCCCACCGGGTCCTGTACTTCTGGCACTCGGTCGGCAACAAGATGCTCACCCTGGCGTCGAACATGACCACCGACCTCAACCTCACCGACATGGAGACCTGCTACAAGGTGTTCCGCCGCGAGGTGATCCAGTCGATCGACCTGGTGGAGGACCGCTTCGGCATCGAGCCGGAGATCACCGCCAAGGTGGCCGCCGGGCGTTGGCGGGTCTATGAGGTCGGCATCTCCTACGACGGCCGCACCTACGACGAGGGCAAGAAGATCGGTTGGAAGGACGCAGTGCGGGCCTTCTACTGCATCGCCCGCTACGCCCCGGCCGTCGAGAAGCGCCGGACCACCCGCTGAGGGCCGGGCCGGCCCGACCCACGAGCTGACACATCCGCCCGACCGGCCACTGCGTATCGTGGCCCCCAGTGAGCGAGCGAACCCTCAGCCCGACGACGCACCGATGACCGCGACGACGCCCCCCACCGTCGACGACGCACCCGACGCCGGGCCCGACGACGGCCCCGGCACCGAGGTCGGCCCGGCCAACGAGGTCTCCAAGCGGCCCAACCCGGTCCGCCGGCTGATCAGCGTGTGGCAGTACCGCGAGCTGCTCGGGAACCTGGTCCGCAAGGAGCTCAAGGTCAAGTACAAGAACAGCATCCTGGGCTTCGTCTGGACGCTGCTCAACCCCACCCTCTACCTGGTGGTCTTCTCCCTCGTGTTCGCCGAGGTCCTCCAGGTGAAGGTGCCCTACTACGCCATCTTCTTCCTGTCCGGGCTGCTGGTGTGGAACTTCTTCTCCACCGCCATCAGCGCCGGGACGGCGTCGATCACGGGCAACGCCCAGCTCGTGCAGAAGGTGTGGTTCCCGCGGGAGATCCTCCCCCTGGCCGCCATCGGCGCCGCCATGGTCCACTTCTTCCTCCAGGCCACGGTGCTCGTCGCCGCCCTCGCCATCTTCCGCCGGGCGCCGTCCGCCGAGTACCTCGCAGCCCTGCCGCTGGCGTTCGTGGTGCTGCTCATCCTCTCGGCGGCGGTCTCGATCGCCCTCTCGGCCATCAACGTCTACCTCCGCGACACCGAGCACCTGCTGGAGCTGGCCATCCTGGCCTGGTTCTGGCTGTCGGCCATCGTCTACCCGTACCGCCAGGTCGCCGAGCGGCTCGGCCACTCCCGGGAGTGGATGGCGTCGCTCAACCCGATCATCCCGATCGTCCTGACCTTCCAGAAGGTGCTCTACAACCCCGACGACTCACCCCTGGCCTGGTACACGAACGGGCCGCGGTACGACCCGACCGATCGCTTCCCGGACCAACCGACCTCGGCGCTGATCCACCACCCGCTCGAGTGGTACATCACCCGGCTGCTCAGCGTCGGCGTGGTGTCGTTCCTGCTGCTGCTCGGCGCCCTGTGGCTGTTCGGGCGGCTGGAGGACGACATGGCGGAGGAGATCTGATGACCGAGGTCGTCACGATCGACCACGTCAGCAAGGTCTTCAAGCTGGCCAAGGACAAGCCCAAGTCGGCCAAGGAGCGGGTGATCCGGGCCGGCCGGGTGAAGTGGGAGGAGTTCCGGGCGCTCGACGACGTGTCGTTCTCGGTCCAGCAGGGCGAGA
>CAYQGF010000279.1:0-5437 GCA_964416885.1 uncultured Iamiaceae bacterium | reverse complement strand
GCCGAGTGGGCGGCGTTGGCCTCGGCCGACTCCCACTCCTCGTAGAGGTGGAACGTGCCCGGCGCGTCGAGGTCGGTGTAGAAGCCGTAGGCCAGGCAGCCGGCCTCGGCCCGCGTGGCCGCGACCAGCGGCGCCACCAGGCCGCGGGCCCGGTCCACGTCGGCGGGGTCGATCACGATCGTCCCGCTGATGACCAGGGCGGGGGTGCGGTCGTCGTCGCTCATCCCGGCAGCCTGGCAGCTCAGACGTGGTCGAGGACGGCGGCCCACCCACCGTCGGCGGCCGCGGGGATCACGTGGTCGGCGCGGTCGAGGGCGACCGGGTGGGCGACCTCGGGGACCAGGCGGACGGCGGCCCCGTCGAGGAGCTCGATGTCGTTGGGGCCGTCGGCGAGGGCGAGCACCCGGGTGCTGTCGAGGTCGTGGGCCGTGCAGAACGCGACCACGCCGTCCCACTTCGACTGGCCCTCGGGGGCGACGGTCAGGTTGGCCAGGCCGGGGAAGTCGAACGAGCGGTCGAGGTGGGTCTCGCCCCGCGTGCCCACCGCGTCGCGGGCGGCGACGCACTCGGCGTGGGGGCGCCCGATCATGCTGAAGGCGAGGACGGGGATGGTGGCGACCACCTCGTCGAGGTCGACCGGCGCGCCGAACGCCGCCGCGTGCTCGGGGTGGGTGGCCGGGGTGGCGCTCAGCACGGCGTCGAGGTCGGGGTGGTCGACGTAGACGACCGGGTCGAGCCCGACCGACCGGAACGCGGCCAGGACCGCGGCCGCCTCGTCGGTGGGGTACGGCGCTCGGTGGAAGCGCTCGCCGCTCGTCAGGTCGACGCCGAGGGCGCCGTTCAGGACGACGGCTGGTGGGGCCAGGCCGACCGAGGCGAGCGGGACGCGGGTGCTGGTCAGCCGTCGGCCGGTCGCCACGAGGAGCGGGACGCCCCGCGCCGCGAGGGTGCCGACGGCGGCCACGACCGTCGGGTCGATCTCGTCGTCGGTGTGCCAGAACGTCCCGTCGAGGTCGGTGACGACGAGGCTGACGGCGGCGTCGGGCATCGGTCGAGCCTGGCCCGGCCGGGCGGCCCGTGACGAACACATTGACTCCGTTATGTAACGATGTCAATGTAAGTGCGTGACCAGCCAGGAGGAGCGCCGCCGCGAGACCCGCGCCGCCCTCCTCGACGCCGGCGCCACGTTGTTCGCCGAACGGGGCATCGCCGGGGCGAGCGTCGACGCCATCGCCCGGGCCGCCGGCCGCACCAGCGGCGCCCTCTACGACCACTTCGGTTCGAAGGAGGGGCTGCTGTTCGCCCTGCTGGAGAGCTGGGTCGGCGACGCCGCCGTCGCCATCGCCGCCGAGCAGGCCACCGCCACCACCCTCGACGAGTGGGTCGCCGCCATGTGGCACGCCGTGGCCCGGCCCCCGAGCGGCGACGGCCGCTGGATCGCCCTCGAGCACGAGCTGTGGAGCTACGCGGCCCAGAGCGACGACGCCCGCCGCTACCTGGCCAAGCGCTACCGCGCCGCCTGGGCCGGCATCGAGGACCACCTCACCCGCTGGGTCGACCGCCCCGCCCCCGGTGTCGGCGCCACCGTCATCGGCCTCCTCCTCGGGCTGGAGATGATGCGCCGGGTCGACCCCGCCGCCGTCACCGACGAGGTCGCCGTCACCGCCCTGAAGTCCGTACTGGGAGCAGATCCGGCTGCCAGGACGACCACATCCACTCCCAGTTCGGGATCGACCAGGAGCACCTGACCCATGCACACGGCCCTCTGCGACGAGCTCGGCATCGAGTTCCCGATCTTCGCCTTCACCCACTGCCGCGACGTGGTGGCCGCGGTGTCGAAGGCGGGCGGCTTCGGCGTCCTCGGCGCCGTCGGCTTCACGCCCGAGCAGCTCGAGGTCGAGCTCCAGTGGATCGACGAGCACGTCGGGGACCACCCCTACGGCGTCGACATCGTCATCCCCGGCAAGTACGAGGGCATGGACGACATGGACCCGGAGCACCTGGCCCAGACGCTCCGCGACATGGTCCCCCAGCAGCACCTCGACTTCGCTCAGAAGCTGCTGGCCGACCGGGGCGTGCCCGAGCTGCCCGACGGCGAGAGCAACAGCCTCCAGCTCCTCGGCTGGACCGAGGCCACCGCCACCCCGCAGGTCCAATGCGCCCTGGAGCACCCCAAGGTCGCCCTGATCGCCAACGCCCTCGGCACCCCGCCGGTCGAGGTCATCGAGCTGATCCACGACGCCGGCCGCAAGGTCGCCGCCCTCTGCGGCTCGCCCTACCAGGCCCTCAAGCACAAGGAGGCCGGGGTCGACATCGTCATCGCCCAGGGCGGCGAGGGCGGTGGCCACACCGGCGAGGTCGGGTCGATCGTGCTGTGGCCCCAGATCGCGGCCGCGATCGCCCCGACCCCGATGCTGGCCGCCGGCGGCATCGGCTCGGGCCAGCAGGTCGCCGCCGCCCTGGCCCTGGGCGCCCAGGGGGTGTGGGCCGGGTCGCTGTGGCTCACCGTCGAGGAGGCCGACCTGCCGCCGGCCCAGCAGCAGCAGCTCCTCGACGCCACCAGCCGCGACACGGTGCGGAGCCGGAGCTTCACCGGCAAGCCGTGCCGGATGATCAAGACCGAGTGGACCGAGGCCTGGTCGCAGCCCGACGCCCCCGAGCCCCTCCCGATGCCGCTCCAGTACATGGTGTCGGGCGACTGCGTGGCCCGCAGCCACCGCTACGCCGACAAGGCCCTGTCGGTGATGTTCAACCCGGTCGGCCAGGTCGTCGGCCAGCTCAACCGGGTGGAGAAGACCGCCGCCGTCGTCCAGCGCCTGGTCGAGGAGTACCTGGAGGCCACCGAGCGCCTCACCACGCTCAACGAGGCCGCGGAAGCCAGTGTCTGAGCGGGTCGCATGATGTCGCCGTTGTCAGGCCGGCCCATCCCCGCCGAAGCTCCCTGCGGTCGCCGGCTTGGGCTGGCGCCGCCACCGAGTGCCCCTGGGGCTGCCGCCGGGCCCACCGGACCGGCTCGCGGGCGATCGGGCGAGCCATGAGCGACCTCCGGGTGGCGACGCCGTTCCGGTTGGGGCCGCTGACCCTGCGGAACCGGATCGTCAAGGCCGCCACCTTCGAGGGCGTCATGCCCAAGGGCCAGGTCACCGAGGAGCTGGTCGAGTTCCACCGGAGGGTGGCGCGCGGGGGCGCCGCCCTCACCACCGTGGCCTACTGCGCGGTGGCCCCCGGCGGCCGGACCCAGCGCCACACCCTCGTCATGGACGACGCCCTGGTGCCCGGCCTCCGCCGGCTGACCGCCGCCGTCCACGACGAGGGCGCCCTCGTCAGCGCCCAGCTCGGCCATGCCGGCCTGGTCGCCAACACCCGCTCGAACCGGTGCCCCACCCTGGCCCCGAGCACCCGCTTCAGCGCCCCGGCGATGGGCCGGGTCCGGGCCGCCAGCCGAGCCCAGCTCGACGAGGTCGTCGACCAGTTCCGGCGGGCGGCCCGGGTGGCGGTCGAGGCCGGGTTCGACGCGGTCGAGGTCCACCTGGGCCACGGCTACCTGCTGAGCAGCTTCCTCAGCCCCGACCTCAACCGCCGCAAGGACGACTACGGAGGCCCGATCGAGGCCCGGAGCCGGTTCCCCCGGCGGGTCGTCACCGCGGTGCGCGACGAGGTGGGCGACGCCGTCGCCGTCACGGCCAAGCTGGGCATGGTCGACGGACCGGCCGACGGGCTCGGCATCGACGACAGCCTCGTCGTCGGCCGGCTGCTGGAGGCCGACGGCCACCTCGACGCCCTCCAGCTCACCGCCGGCAGCTCGCTGCGGGACTCCATGTTCCTGTTCCGCGGCGACGTGCCGCTGGCCGAGATGGTGGCCCGGCAGCCGCTGCTGGTCGGCGTCGGGCTGCGCCTGGTCCGCCGCCGGATGTTCCCGCACTACCCGTTCGAGGAGGCCTACCTGCTGCCCCTCGCCCGCCGGTTCCGCTCGGAGCTGACCATGCCGCTCACCCTGCTGGGCGGCATCAACCGCCTCGACACCATCGAGGCCGGGCTGGCCGAGGGCTTCGACCTGGTCGCCATGGGCCGGGCGCTGCTGATCGACCCCGACCTGCCCCGCAAGCTCCTGGCCGGCGAGGCGGTCGAGGGCGCCTGCGTCCACTGCAACCGGTGCATGCCGACGATCTACGACGGCACCCGCTGCGTCGTCACCCACCCCGACCCGCCGGGCCGGGCCACGCCCCTGGCCGTGGGCTGACCCTCCGACCGGTCGGGCGCCGGGCCCGGCCCGCCCCGGTGGTCAGCGGGCCCGGAGCGACTGGGCGATGCGGGTCAGGTCGTCGGCCGACACGTCGCCCGACACGGTGAAGGCGAGCGTCCCGTCGGCGCCCCAGATCGACGGCAGGGCGCGGGGCCCGTCGACCTGGAGGGCCGTGACCCCCGCGAACGGGCCCTCGGTGATCGCCACCTCCCGGGGCGTGGCGTCCTGGCCCTCCGGCCGGGTGAAGGGGTCGTCCCAGGGCTGGCCGGGCTCGACCGGCGACGGCCGCAGCGTGATCAGGACCTCCTGCGGGCCCCGGGCGTAGCGGAGCTGGGAGGTGCGACCGGACTCGTTGACGGCGACCCCGTCGAGCATGAACCCGTCGGGCAGGAACTCGGGGGTGAACGGCTCCTGCTGGACCCGGCCGGCGACATCGGTGATGCCCACCGGCGCCCACCCCATGTCGGTGGCCGGGGGCGCGCCCTCGATCTGCTGGGCGTAGGGGCCGTCGGTCGCGCCGAGGTCCCACTGCCCGAACCGGATGTCGCGGACCGACGTGTCGTCGACGGCCCAGGTGATGCGCACCGGCAGCAGGGTGTCGCGGTCGACGAGGAAGGTGAGGCCGATCGAGCCGTCGAGCGGCGCTTCGAGCCGCCACAGGTCGCGCCCGTTCTCCCGGACACCGACCGGCTCGGCATCGTCGACCGAGGCCAGGGCCCGGGCCGCGATGCCGAGGTCGTCGAGCGGGAAGCCGTCGCGGGGCGGCCCGCCGTCGGGGTTGCCGAGGGGCACACCGCTCTCGACCCGCGGCGGGAAGGCGCCGAGGACGTCCTGGAGCTGGCGGAAGGCGGCGTCGTAGGTGGTGATGCGGGCCGACCCCTCGTCCTCCACCCGGTAGGACCCGGCGGCGTTGGTGACGATGGTGACGGTGCTGCGGGTCATGCCCAGCTCGGCCAGCTCGGTGCGCTCCAGCGACACCGACCAGGTCCCGGCGTCGGCGAGGGCCTGCATGGTGCCGGCCGCGACATCGGCCACGGTCTGGCCCCGGACCGGCGACTTGGCGTCGGACGCGGCCCGGTACAGCAGGCCGACGACACCGGCCAGCACGCCCGCCACGACGAGCACGGCCGCCACCTTGACCAGGAGCGGGCCCCAGGCCCGGCGGGGCCGCTGGCGGTCGACCTCGCCGGCCAG
>CAYQGF010000278.1:0-5442 GCA_964416885.1 uncultured Iamiaceae bacterium | reverse complement strand
CCGGCGTCGCGGCCGATCAGCTCGTCGTGGGCGACGATGCCGGCGTGGGAGTGGAACTCGGCGCCGGCCTCCAGGGTGACGAGGTACCGCCGGTGCTTGCCGTCGACGAGGAGCACCATCTCCCCCGCCGCCAACGGCCGGTACGGCTCGGGCTCGGACACCAGCTCGGACGCCAGCTCGGTCGCCGGCCCGGTCGCCAGCTCGGGCACCTGCTCGCGGTCGCTCATCGGGACCGCCGGGGGGCGCCGAGCACGACCGGCTCGTGGCCCCGGGACCGGGACGCCAGCCGGCAGAAGGCGCACACCTCGCCGGTGGTCGGCGCCCCGCACTCGGCGCACGCGACCAGCACCACGTCGCTGTCGTCGTCGTGGGCCGACTCGAAGCGGTCGACGGCCCGGTCGAGGAACCCGAAGTAGAGGTCGTGCTTGGCGTTGGGCGACCGCAGCTCCAGGTCGTTCAGCGTCTCCTTGAGCCCGAGGTGGCGGTTGCCCACGGCCATCGGGCACTCGTCGACCTGGTAGTCGATGCCGCGGAGGATGCAGTAGGCCGCGGTCTCCCGCTCGGTGAGCCGCACGAGGGGCTTCACCTTGCGGGGGAAGCCGTCCCGCTCCGGCAGCATCGGCCGTTGGCGACCGAGGTAGTCGGTCTGCCACTTGAGCAGGTTGCCGAACAGGACGGCGGCCTCGTCGTCGAGGTTGTGGCCGGTGGCCACTGCGTCGTAGCCACCGTCGCGGGCCGCCCGGTCGAACAGGTGGCGCTTCGACAACCCGCACGCCGAGCACGGCACCCGCCTGGTGGCCGCCGCCGCGGTGGGCACGTCGAAGCCCTCGTCGGCCCGCAGGTCGACCTCGACCAGCTTCAGCCCCCGCTCCTCGACGAAGCGGTGGACGTACTGGCCCGAGACGTCGCTGTAGTCGCCGATGCCGAGCCCGACGTAGAGCCCGTCGACGTCGTAGCCGAGCTGGTGCAGGAGGTCCCACAGGGCGAGGGAGTCCTTGCCGCCCGACACCGCCACCAGGACCCGCTCACCGGGGTGGAGCATCCCGAAGCGCGTGATGGCCTTCTCGACCTGGTCCCGGCACAGCCGCAGGAAGTGGTCGACGCAGAAGTTGCTGTTGTGGCGCCGGATGTCGATGACCGCCGGCTCCCGGCAGACCCGGCACTTCACCCGCCCGCACCCCCGGAGATGACCGGTCGGACCTCGACCTCGGCGTCGTCGGGGAGCATCTCGTCGCCGGGGACGAGGGTGCCGTCCCGGATCACGAGGACCGACTCCCGGTTGACCTCCAGCCGGTCCATCAGCACCTTCACCGTGACCGGTCCCGGGACCTCGACGGTGCGGTTGGGGTTGCGGAGACGGACCTGCACGCCGCCATCATCGCGGATCAGTGCGAGCGGGCCTTCTTCGTCCGCTTCCGCTCCCGCTTGGCCTGCTTCCGGGCCGCCTTGGCGTCCTTGTCGGCCTGCTTCTGCTGCTGCTTGGCCTCGGTGCGGGTGACCGTGGTGGCGGTGATCGTCATCGACTGGCCCGGGGCGAGGGGCTCGCGGATGAGGATCTCCTGCTCCTCGCCGGCCATCGACCGGATGCGCTGGAGGCCCCAGGCGCCGACGCCGAGGACGAGCCAGGTGCTGCCCTTGCCCCGCATGCCCTCCGACAGCCCGACCCGCTGGGCGCGGGCGACCAGCTTCCAGACACCGGTGGCGGGGAGGGGGGTGCGCTTGGGCATCGGGGCCTAGAACCGCCGGACCTCGACGATGGTGGTCTTGCCCCGGCCCCGGCGCTTGCCGAGCAGGAAGACGACCACGACGACGCCGACGGCGATGGCGGCACCGACCGCGAGGGCGACGCTCTTGGCCGACTCGGCCGTCTCGTCGACCTCGCCCTGGATCTCCCGGAACTTGGACTCGATGTCGTCGCGGGTGATCTTGCGATCGGCGGTGGGGGCGGTCATCGGGCGGCTCCAGTCATGCGACGGGGGACTTCTTGGACGACATGCCCTTCTTGACCCACAGGAGGACGAGCGTGGCGGCGACCAGGGTGATCAGGTACGGCAGGAACGACAGCCGCCCGTCGAAGATGCCGGGGGCCTCGGCCTGGAGCAGGCGCATCAGGGCGACCGCCAGCTCGATGACGGCGATGCCGATGACGAGCGCACCGAGCAGGCCCCACTTGACGAAGCCCAGCAGGCCCTTGAGGGGGTCGACGGTCTCCTGCTTGGCGTAGTCGCGGACGAGGGTCCACACCTCGTTGGCCGACTCCTTCGGCGAGGGTGCGCCCTTCTTGAGGTCCACCTTCTCGGGGTTGGCCACTGCGGCTCCGGGGGTACGGGGTCGGTCCGAAGCGGCCTTCCTACCCGACGACCCCGCGGGGACACAAGGAAGTGCTGGTCACAGTCCCATGGCCAGGCGCCCTTCGAGCACCTCGACGGCGTCGGCGAGCAGGGTCGCCGACCGCTCCAGGCGGGCCACCGTGCCGGGCTCGGAGAGCAGGGCCTGCCGGTCGAGGGGCCCGACCGGGGCGAGGGCCGCGACCTGGAAGCTGGCCACCGTGGGGTCGGCGTCGACGGCGATGGTGGCCGGCGGGGCCGGCTCGCCGAGCTCGGCCTGGAGGCCCAGGGTGCGCCGCAGGAGGACGACGGCCGCGGCGCACGTCGCGGCCGGGTCGGCGTCGGGGTGGTCGGGCTCCTCGGGCCAGTCCTCGACCTCGGCCCGGGGGTAGGGATCGTCCTCGACCCACTCGGCTACCCGGATGCGGCGGGTGCCGACGCTGCGGAGGGCGAAGCGGCCGTCGGGCGCCTCGGCCGCCTCGACCAGGCGGGCGACGGTGCCGACGTCGGTGCGGACGTCCCCTCCCCCGACCTCGCTTCCCCGGCTGATCAGGACGACGCCGAACTCCGGCGTCCCGGCCAGGCAGTCCCGCACGAGCTGTCGGTAGCGGGGCTCGAACACGTGGAGCGGCAGCACCATGCCGGGCACGAGCACCGTCCCCAGCGGGAACATCGGCAGGAGGTCCACAACGGGGTCAGACCCCTTCGTGCGCGTCCGAGCCGGAGCGGCGGTCGAGCCAGCGCCGCCTCTGCCAGAGGTGGTCGAGGGCGCGGACAGCCCGGTCGGCGGTCGGGTAGCAGAGGCGGCCGGTGGCCCGGACGGTGGCGGGGCCGGCGTTGGCGGGGTCGGCGACGGCCAGCTCGGTGGCGACCAGGATCGGCTTGCCGGTGGCGGCGGAGATGTCGGCGGCGGCCTGGGCGAAGCGGGCGTCCTGGCGCTCGTGGTAGTCGACGATGCGGCCGATGCCGTGGTCGGGGTGGAAGCCGCCGTCGCGCATCAGCCGGGCCTGGTTGGCCTGGATCCCGAGGCCCAGGTAGATCAGGGCGTCGACGTCGGGGTGGCCGGCGATCAGCTCCATCACCGTGGGGATGGTGTCGCGGGTCTCGCCGCCGGCCAGGTCGACGGGGTTGTTGCGGCTCCAGCGGGGCGGGAGGTGCTCGTCGATGGCGGCCCGCAGGTCGTCGGGCAGGGCCAGCAGCTCGAGCGAGGACCGGGTGATGGCATCGGCGCACACCACGCCCCAGCCGCCAGCGGTGGTCATGACGACGGTGCGGGGCCCGGCCGGCAGCGGCTGGGTGGCGAAGGTCGCAGCGGCCTCGAAGGCGTCCTCGACGCTCGCGGCCCGGCTGATGCCGACCTGGCGGGCGGCGCCGTCGAAGACCCGGTCGTCGGTGGCCAGCGACCCGGTGTGGCTGGCCGCCGCCTTCTGCCCGCCCGCGGTCGCCCCGCCCTTGAGCAGGACGAGGGGCTGGGCCGCGGCGACCGGGGCCAGGGCCTCGACGAAGGCCCGGCCGTCGGGGACGCCCTCGACGTAGGCCAGCCCGACGTCGGTGCCGGGGTCGGCCGCGAAGTGGGCCAGGTAGTCGGGGACGGTCACGGCCGCGGCGTTGCCGGCGCTGATGGCCCGGCTGATCCCGACCCCGGTGGCGACGGCCAGGTTCTCGAAGCTCGACACGAAGTTGCCCGACTGGCTGGCCACGCCGATGCGCCCGGCCGGCGGGTAGGGAGCGACGATCTGGGCGCACAGCTTCGACGGCGTCGACACCACGCCCTGGCCGTTGGGCCCGGCCAGCAGGATCCCCAGCTCGTCGGCCAGGGCGATCAGCTCCTCCTGGGCCTTCACCCCCTCGGGGCCGGCCTCCCCGTAGCCGGCGCTGGTGAGGAAGGCGGCGGTGATCCCCTTGGCCGCCGCGCCCCGGAGCAGGTCGAGGTTGGCCGAGGCCGGGGTGCACACGACGATCAGGTCGGCCTCGCCCTCGGGGACCTCGGCGATGTCGGGGACGCACGTGACGCCCAGGACCTCGGCCCCGTCGCGGTTGGTGGCGAAGACCTTCCCCTCGTAGCCGCAGGCCAGGATGTTGTGCAGGGTGACGAACCCGAACTTGCCCGGGTGGGTCGACGCCCCGGCGACGACCACGCCCCGCGGGTCGAACAGGGCGCGGAACTGCTCGGCGGTCGGGCGGGGCCGGGGCGTCGGGGCCGGGCCGGCGGCGGCCGGGACGTCCTGCTCGACCAGGGCGTCGACGGCGACGGGCCGACCGTCGACCACGATCAGCGGGTTGAGGTCGATCGCCACGATCGTCGGGTCGGCCTCGGCCGCCGCGCTGAGGCCCAGCAAGACGTCGACCAGGGCGTCGCGGTCGACCGCCGGCTCACCCCGGAACGGGCCCAGGAGGGCCTGGGTGGCGAGGCCGTCGACCATCTCCTCGGCGTCGGTGCGAGACAGCGGCACCAGGCGGACCACGGCGTCGTTGACCGCCTCGGCCAGGATCCCGCCCACGCCGAGCAGCACCGTGGCCCCGAACTGCGGGTCGCGGCTCACCCCGGCGATCAGCTCCCGGGTGCCCTTCACCATCGGGGCGACCAGCAGGCTGACCTCGCCGTCCTCCGGCGTCGCCGCACCCAGCAGCTCGGTCGCGGCCCGCTCGACCGCGGCATCGTCGGCCAGCCCCAGCTTCACCAGGCCCCGCTCGGTCTTGTGGGCGATGGCGTCACCGCAGAGCTTCGCCACGACCGGGTGGCCCAGCTCGCCGGCGGCCGCGACGGCGTCGGCGGCGGTGGCGACCTCCCGCTCGTCGAGGAGGGGGACGCCGTGGCCCCGGAGCAGGGCCTTGGAGGCGGCCTCGGACAGGGTGCGGCTGGCGGTGGTCGACACGCCGCGGACCCTAGCTACCGCTCGGCCTCCGGCAGCAGGGCGGCGCGGAACAGCGCCCGGACGTGTTCCAGGCGCCGCTCCAGCTCGGCGTCGGTGAAGGGGTCCCGGGCCATCAGCCCGGTGAGGAAGGGGCCGTCGCTGAAGTAGCTCATCAGCGCCCCGAGGCCCGAGAGGATCAGGTGCTCGGGGTCGTGCTGGCGGAGCCGGCCGGCGTCCATCTCCCGCTGGAAGTAGTTGAC
>CAYQGF010000277.1:0-5460 GCA_964416885.1 uncultured Iamiaceae bacterium | reverse complement strand
CTCCGACCCCGAGCCGCCGCTGGGCCGGGTCGAGGGCTGGGCCACCGTCGAGCTCGACCTGGGCGACGGCGAGGGCGTCCAGGCCTACCGCCGCGAGCTGAACACCATGCCCAACTGGGCCGGGTCGTGCTGGTACGAGCTGCGCTACCTCGACCCCACCAACGACGAGCGCTTCGTCGACCCCGAGAACGAGCGCTACTGGATGGGCCCCGACGAGCGGAAGCCCCACGGCGGCGTCGACCTGTACGTCGGCGGCCAGGAGCACGCCGTCCTCCACCTGCTGTACGCCCGGTTCTGGCACAAGGTCCTGTTCGACCTGGGCCACGTCTCGTCGAGCGAGCCGTTCCACCGGCTGTTCAACCAGGGGATGCTCCAGGCCCACGTCTACCGGGACGAGCGGGGCTTCCCCGTGCCGGCGGCCGAGGTGGTCGAGGCCGACGGCACCTGGACCTACGAGGGCCAGCCGGTCAGCCGGGAGCTGGGCAAGATCGGCAAGTCGCTGAAGAACGTCGTCACCCCGGACGAGATCTTCGAGGAGTACGGCACCGACACCCTGCGGCTGTACGAGATGTTCACCGGCCCGCTCGACCAGAGCCGCCCGTGGGACTCCACCGCCATCGTGGGCATGTACCGGCTGCTCCAGCGGGTCTGGCGGGTCGTGGTCGACGAGGACAGCGGCGCGGTGCGGGTGTCCGACGACGCCACGCCGTCCGATGACACCCAGCGGGTGCTGCACCAGACCATCGCCGCGGTGCGGGACGGGCTGGAGGGGCTGCGCTCCAACACGTCGATCGCCCGCATCACCGAGCTGACCAACCACCTGACCGCGACCTACCCCGACGGGGGCGTCCCCCGCGGGGTGGCCGAGGCCCTGGTGCTGCTGCTGGCCCCGCTGGCGCCGCACGTGGCCGAGGAGATGTGGGCGCGCCTGGGCCACGAGCAGTCGCTGGTGCGGGGGCCGTTCCCGGTGGCCGACGAGCGCTGGCTGGTGGCCGACACCGTCGAGCTGCCGGTCCAGGTCAACGGCAAGGTCCGGGGCCGGGTCACGGTGCCCGCCGACGCCGACCAGGAGGCGATCGAGGCCGCCGCCCGCGACGTCGTCGCCGGTCAGCTCGACGGCAAGACCGTCCGCAAGGTCATCGTGGTCCCCGGCAAGATGGCCAGCTTCGTCGTCGGCTGACGACCCCCGCCGTCGTCGCCTCCCTCCCTCCCGCCCGTCCCACCCGAACCTGCGGCACTTACCGAGCAAGACCGCCCACAACTGCCGCACGTTCCCGACGAGGGACGCCCACCCCCGAATGTGCGGCACCTGTCGAGCAAGACCGTCGACACCTGCCGCATGTTCGGCGGGGTGGTTCGGTCGGGTGGGGCGAGGGTACGAGCGGACCCGACTTCCCCCGTTCGACCGTGGCGCCGTCGCGCCCGTCCCTGGAGGAAGCCATGTCCGACCTCGATCGTCGCATCGCCGCGGTAGCGGCACGTCAGCACCAGCTCGTCACCACGTCCGACCTCCGTGCGCTGCACGGCGCGCCCCACCACAGCGCCCGGCGGGTCACCGGGCACCGCTGGGTGCGCGTCGACCGGGGCGTCTTCCTCCTCGCGGGAGCGCCGCTGACCTGGGAGGTCCGCCAGCACGCGGCCGTGCTCGCGGCGGGCGAGGGCGCGGTCGCGTCGCACCTGGCGGCCGCCCGGCTCTGGGGGCTGCCCGGCTTCGACCGAGCCGGCGTCGAGGTGACGATCCCGCGGGGCCGCCGCTACCGGCGTCGCGGCGTCCGGACGCACGAGAGCACCGACCTCGACCGGTGCCGCGTGGTCGTCCGCTCGGGCATCCCGACGACCGACGCCGACCGGATGCTCCTCGACCTCGCTCGCTACCTGGGCATCCGGCGCCTCCGACGAGCGGTCGAGGACGCTCGCCGGAGCGGGCTCGTCACCTGGTCGAGCCTGATCGTCGGCCTCACCCGCCACGCCCGCCGGGGCCGACCGGGCATCCAGCGGCTCCGGGCCGTGATCGCGGCCGACGCCCACCGCAGCGAGGTCACCGACACCGATGTCGAGCTGCTGCTCCTCTCGCTCCTACGGGAGGCCGGGCTGCCCGAGCCGGTCCTGCACTTCCGGGTGACCGACGGCGGGCGCTTCGTCGCCGAGGTCGACCTCGCCTACCCGTGGCTCCGGATCGCCATCGAGTCCGACGGCGACGTCCACCTGTTGAGCGACGTGCGCGAGCGCGACCTCCCCCGCCAGAACGACCTCGTCCTCTGCGGCTGGACGGTGCTCCGGTTCTCCCGCGACCGCGTGCTCGCCCGGCCCGCCTCCGTCATCGCCGAGGTCCGGGCCGCGGTCGACGCCGCGACCTCACGCCCCTCGTCCGCCGCCTCCTGAACGGCCACCGCGGCGAACCTGCGGCACCTGTTCAGCAAGACCGTCGACAACTGCCGCACAGTCCAGCGTCGGTCCACCACCACCCGAGCCTGCGGCAGATGTCGAGCAAGACCGCGGGGAACTGCCGCAGGTTCCGTGGGGCGGGGTCAGGGCTTGGGGTCGAGGACCACCAGCGGGATGACCCGGTCGGTCTTGGACTGGTAGTCGTCGTAGTCGGGCCAGACCTCGGTGGCCCGGGCCCACCACTCGGCCTTCTCGTCATCGGTGGCCTCGTGGGCGACGTAGTCCTTCAGGTCGGCGCCGTCCTGGAGGGCGACGGTGTCGGGGTGGGCAAGCAGGTTGTGGTACCAGACCGGGTTCTGCGGGGCACCGCCCATCGAGGCGACCACGGCGTAGCTGCCGTCGTGCTCGACCCGCATCAACGGGGTCTTGCGAAGGCTCCCCGTCTTGGCCCCGAGGGTGTGCAGGATGATGCAGGGCTTGCCCTCCAGCTCACCCCCCTCGGCGCCTCCCGTGGTCTCGTACTGTTCGACCTGGACGGCGATGGGCTCCCAGGGGCTGGGCTGGTAGAGCGCAGGGATCGGCATGCGTCCAAGGATACGTGGGGCATAGCGTGTCCGACCATGACGTTCCGGGGTTGGCCGGCCGAGGCGGTGGCGTTCTACGCCGAGCTGGAGGCCGACAACACCAAGGCGTTCTGGGAGGCCCACCGGTCGACCTACGACGCGGCGGTGAAGTCGCCGTTCGCGGCCCTGTCCGACGAGGTGGCCGTGGAGTTCGGGCCGCTCCACCTGTTCCGGCCCCACCGCGACGTCCGGTTCTCCAAGGACAAGTCGCCGTACAAGACCGCGGCCGGCGCGGTGGCCGAGGGCGAGGACGGCACCACCTTCTACGTCCAGGTCAGCGCCGAGGGGCTGTTCGTCGCCTCCGGCTACTACCACCTGCTCCCCGACCAGTTGGAGCGGTGGCGGGCCGCGGTCGCCGACGACGTGACCGGGCCCCGGTTCGCCGCCGCGGTGGCCGAGGTGCGGGCCGCCGGGCTCGACGTCGGCTCCCGGGAGGCGCTCAAGCGGGCGCCCCGCGGGTTCCCGGCCGACCACCCCCGCATCGACCTGCTCCGCATGAAGGGGCCCCACGCGGGCCGGACCTGGCCGCCCCGGAAGTGGCTGTCGACCCGGGCCGCCCTCGACCGCATCGTCGGGACCTGGCGGGCCGCGGCGCCGCTCACGGACCTGCTCGACCGGCACGTCGGGCCGAGCCACCTCCCACCCGACGACGCCTGGTAGCCCCGGCCGCCAGAGTCCGGGTCAGAGGCCCCGGCCGAGACCGGGGAGGAAGCGACCGGTCCCGTCGGCCCAGCGCCGGTAGGCGTCGCCGTGGACGGCGAGCAGGTTGGGCTCCTCGACCAGGCGCACGTGGGCCTGGATGGTCACCGCGGCCACGAGCGCCCCGAGCACGGCGGGCAGGTTCGGGACCAGCAGGGCCAGCCCGACGACGAAGGCCAGCATCCCGCTGAAGATCGGGTTCCGCACCCGGGCGAAGAGGCCGTCGGTCACCAGGTCGGTCCGCTCCCCCGCCTCCACGCCGATCCGCCACGACGCCCCCATCTGCACCTGGGCCACGACGGTCAGCACGCCGGCCCCGACCGCCAGCACCGTCCCGACCGCGGCCGCCGCCACGCCGCCCGCGGTCGGCGCGTCCCCCACCAACGCCACGACCGGCGCGGCCCCGACGAGCAGGAACCCGAGGGCCAGGGCCGGCCCCACCGCGCGGTCGAGCCCGGAGCGGGAGAACCGCCAGCCGGAGTCGCCGTGCCGACGGACCTGGACGACGGTGCGCCAGCCGAAGCCGACCATGGTGAAGACGAGGAACAGGACGAGGGCCAGCAGGGGGCGGGTCATGACGCCTAGGATGCGAGTGATCCCTCACGTTCTGCTACTCGCTTCTCGGAGCCCCCGTCGATGCCCCCGACCACGCTGTCGCCCCAGCTCAGGCCCCGGAAGCAGCCCCGCCAGCGGCGCGCCGTCGAGACCCGGGCTCGCATCCTCGACGCCGCCCGTCGGGTCTTCGAGGAGCACGGCTACAGCCACGGCACCACCAACCGCATCGCCGAGGCGGCCGGGCTGTCGGTCGGGTCGCTCTACCAGTACTTCCCGAACAAGGACGCCATCCTGGTCGAGCTGGTCGACGCCCACATCGAGGCCGGCACCGCCGCGGTCCTCGGCGCCCTCCCCTCCCCCGGCCCCGACGGCTGGGCCAGCACGCCGCTCACCGACATCGTCGGCCCGGTCGTCGCCGCCATGGTCGCCGTCCACACCGATGGCCGCGAGCTGCACCGCGTCCTGTTCGAGGAGGCGCCCCGGCCGCCCGAGCAGCTCGCCCGGCTCCGAGCCCTCGAGCGCGACCTCACCGACCTGGTCGCCGGGCTCCTCGCCGCCCATCCCGAGGTCACCGCCCCCGACCCGGCGCTGGCGGCCCGGCTCACCATCGACGTCATCGAGTCGTTGGTGCACCGCATCGCCACCGACGCCGCCAGCGGCATCCCCGATGCCGTCCTCGCCGCCGAGGTCACCCGGCTCGTCGTCGCCTACCTCACGACCTGATCAGCCCGGGGCCGGGACGAAGGCGATCTCGTCGGCCTCCCAGTAGGCGCGGAGGGCGACGATCCGGCCCTCGGCGTCGACCCGGTAGGTGTAGACGCCCTCGACGATCGCCTGGCTGCCGTCGCCGAGGGTCGTGGTGATGGTGCCGACGTTGGCGACCTCCGACCCGCAGGCGTAGCTGTCCCGGATGGCGAAGCGGACCTGGTTGGGGCCGATCACGGTGTCGTAGAAGGCGGCGATGCCCTCGGGGCCGTGGTGGCCGGCGCCGTCGGGGTCGAACATCGACGGGCCGATCGGGTCCTCCACCACGGCGTCGGGCGCGAAGAGGGCCAGCCAGCCCTCCCGGTCGCCGGCCTCGACCGCCGCCATCGACCGCCGGGAGGCGGCCCGGGCCGGGTGCTCGTCGGTCACGTCGCTCATGCTGCCTCCAGGGGCTCGATGACCTCGGCGGCGAAGCGGTCGACCGCCTCGTCCT
>CAYQGF010000276.1:0-5470 GCA_964416885.1 uncultured Iamiaceae bacterium | reverse complement strand
CGCTGCTCCTCGTCGACCACCAGCAGGCCGAGGTCCTTGAACTGGATGTCGGCGCTGAGCAGCCGGTGGGTGCCGATCACACAGTCGACCTCGCCGGTGCGCAGCCCCTCGGCGACCTCCTTGGCCTGGCCGGCGGTGAGGAAGCGGCTGAGCACCTCGACCCGCACCGGGTAGCCGGCGAAGCGGTCGCTGAAGGTCTGGAAGTGCTGGGTGGCCAGCAGCGTGGTCGGGACGAGGACGGCGACCTGCTTGCCCTCCTGCACGGCCTTGAAGGCGGCCCGGATGGCGACCTCGGTCTTGCCGAAGCCGACGTCGCCGCACACCAGGCGGTCCATGGGCCGGTCGGCCTCCATGTCGGCCTTGACCTCGCTGATGGCGGTGAGCTGGTCGGGCGTCTCCCGGTGGGGGAAGGCGTCCTCCATCTCGGTCTGCCACGGGGTGTCGGGCGGGAAGGAGAAGCCCGGGGTGTTGAGCCGCTTCTGGTACAGCACCACCAGCTCCTGGGCGATGTGGCTGACCTCGGCCCGGACCTTGGCCTTGGCCTTCTGCCAGTCGCCGCCGCCGAGCTTGCTGGGCCTCGGGTCCTCCCCGCCGGTGTAGTGGCGCACGGCGTCGATCTGGTCGGACGGGACGTAGAGCTTGTCGTTGCCCCGGTACTCCAGCAGCAGGTAGTCGCGCTCGACCCCGCCGATGGTGCGGGTGACCATGCCGCCGTAGCGGGCCACGCCGTGCTGGTGGTGGACGACGTAGGAGCCGACCCGCAGGTCGTCGAAGAAGCCGGCGGTGTCGCGCTTGCGGCTGCGGGGCGCCCGGTGGGGCCGGCGGCGGCCGGTGAGGTCGGCCTCGGCCAGCACCGCGACCTTGGCCTGCGGGAGGACGACGCCCCGGTCGAGGCTGGCCACCCGGACGTCGAGCTCCAGGCCCTGGCTGCGCAGGACGCTCCGCATCCGCTCGGCGGAGCCCTCGCTGTCGGCCGCCCCGACCACCTCGACCCCCTCGCGCACCATGTCGCGGACCTGGGCCATCAGGGCCGCGCCGTCGCCCACGCCCGGGTTCCAGCCGATGCTCTGGACCACCGGGGTGTCGGGCGAATCGGCCACGTTGGTGACCGTCCAGGCCGGGGCCTGAGTGTGGGTGAGCAGGCGGTCGAACGGGAGGTGGAGGGCGGGGACCTCGGTGCCCTCGGGGACGTCCCACGTCGAGCGGGCCAGGTGGCGGGCCAGGTCGCCCTCCTCGGCCAGGATGTCCTCGGCCCGGTCCCGCATCCGGCGGGGCTCGTGGAGGAGCACCAGCCCGTCGGCGGGGATCAGGTCGAACAGCACGTGCTCGCGCTCGGTGAGCCACGGCAGCCACGACTCCATGCCGTCGAACACCAGGCCCTCGGCCAGCCGCTCCCACTGCTCCCGGCCCCAGGGCTGCTCGCCGACGAGCCGCGCCGCCCGGGCCTTGACCTCGTCGGTCGGCATGACCTCCCGGCACGGGAAGATCGCCGCCGCCGGTACCGGGTCGGTGGCCCGCTGGTCGGTGATCGAGAACTCGGTGAGCCGGTCGACCTCGTCGCCCCACAGGTCGATGCGGATCGGTCGGTCCTCGGTGGAGGGGAAGACGTCGACGATCGAGCCCCGCACCGCGAACTCGCCCCGGGCCTCGACCTGCGGCTCCCGGCGGTAGCCGGCCTCGGCCAGCCAGGCCGCGATGTCGTCGCGGTCGACCTGCTGCTGGGGCCGGACGATCAGCGGCTCGACCTCGTCGACGTGGGGCCCGAGCCGCTGCACCAGCGCCCGGACCGGGGCGACGACCACCTGGGGGGCGTGGCGGGGGTGGCGGAGCCGCCAGACCACCCGCATCCGGCGGCCCATGGTCTCGACGTTCGGGCTGACCCGCTCGAACGGCAGCGTCTCCCACGCCGGGAACAGCTCGACCCGGTCGGGGCCGAGGAAGGCGCCGAGGTCGTGGGCCAGCCGCTCCGCCTCCGCCGTGGTCGGCACCGCGGCCAGCACCGGCGTGCGGGAGCCGGAGGCCAGGTGGGCGACGGTGAGGGCCCGGGCCGCCTCCCCGACCGCCAGGTGCCCCCGGCTCCTCCCCCGGAGCAGGGCCAGCCCGGGCTCGTCGGCCAGGCGCGCCGGCAGGTCCCCCAGCGGCGCGGCATCGGTGCGGGCGGGGGCAGCAGTGCTCAACGGGACCTTCGGGGTGCGGCAGGGCGGGTGGGACGGACGCGACAGGACGCCGGGCACCGGCGCAGACCGGCCCCGAACAGCGGCCCCCAACCTACCGGCGCCGCCCCGCTCCGCCCGGTCCCGCCCCAACTTTGTACGGAACCCCGCAACATGATGCGGGGTCCGTCCAAAGGTCGGCGGACCGACGGGTGCTATCATCGATAGCATCGGGGTCGTGGCCCAGCTGATCGTGCGCAACATCGAGGACGAGGTCGTCAAGGCCCTCAAGAAGCGCGCCGCCGAGGCCGGTGTCTCCGCCGAGGAGGAGCACCGCCGCATCCTCCGCCAGGCGTTGAAGACCCGCCGCAACTCGGACTTCCTCGACCACCTGTTGTCCATGCCCGACGTCGGTGACGATGCCGACTTCGAGCGGCCCCTCGACATGGGCCGGCCGCCCGTCGAATTTTGAGCGGCTACCTGCTCGACACCAACGTCATCTCCGAGCTTCGGAAGCGGGACCGAGCCAACCCGAATGTCATCGACTGGGTGAGCCAGCGCCGACCCGATGAGCTCTGGCTGTCGGTCATGACCGTGGCCGAGGTCCGCCAAGGCATCGAGCTCAAGCGTCGGCGCGACCCTGACGCGGCACTCGTGCTCGACACCTGGCTCTTGATCACCGTGGACACCTATGGCGACCGCATCCTGCCGGTCACCCCCGTCATCGCCGAACGATGGGCGCGCCTTGCCGTGCCCGACCCGCTGCCGGTGGTCGACGGGCTGCTGGCCGCCACGGCCATTGAGCACGACCTCACGCTCGTCACCCGGAACGTGGCCCACGTCGAGCGCACCGGCGTCCGCCTCGTCAACCCCTTCACGGCCGACGGATAACCCGACGGCCCGGCCCGGCCGGGGCGGGCACGATGGGGACATGAGCGGAGACCGGTGGGGTGACGGGGGACCGCCGGATGAGGCGTACTCCCGGGTCGGCGACGAGGCCCGGTACCTCGGCCTCCACGCCGGGGCCGACGCGCTGGTGGCCGACCTGAGGGCGCGCCACGACGTGACCGTCGAGCCGGTCGAGGCCAGCGGGCCATGGGCCGTCGTCGAGCGGGCGACCCGGCTGACGCCCGACGGTGGCGGGGCACCGCTCACCGTCATCTGGACCGGCTTCGGCGTGGCTCTCCGGGCCGGCCACGCCTGGGAGCGGGGCTACCCGGTCTGCGGGTGCGACGCCTGCGACGAGGACGCCGACGACCTGGCCGACCAGATCCGCACCGACGCCGAAGCCGTCGCCGGCGGGGGGTTGACCGAGTCCCGCCGGCGACGGATGGTCGGTGCCGACCCGTGGCGGATCGAGCTCCGCCACCCCGGCCGCCGGTCCGCGTCGTCGGGCATGGACGGCCCTGAGGGGCGAGCCGCCGCCGTCCCGGTCGGCACGACCCGCTGGCCGGCGTGGCCACGGCACTGATGCCGGACCCGATCTTCGCCCACCCCCGGCTGGCCGCGGTCTACGACGAGCTGGAGGACGACCGGGTCGACCTCGACGCCTACGTCGCCCTGGTCGAGGAGCTGGGGGCGACCTCTGTGCTCGACGTCGGGTGCGGCTCCGGCGTCCTCGCCCTCCGCCTGGCGGCGGCCGGGGTCGACGTCACCGGGGTCGACCCGGCCGGGGCGAGCCTGGCCGTGGCCCGGGCCAAGCCCGGCGCCGAGCAGGTCCGCTGGGTCGACGGCGACGCCACCGCCCTCCCGGCCGACGTGCAGGTCGACCTGGCCGTGATGACCGGCAACGTGGCCCAGGTGTTCACCACCGACGAGGGCTGGGCGGCCACCCTCGCCGGCCTCCACGCCGCGCTGCGGCCCGATGGCCACCTGGTCTTCGAGGCCCGACGCCCCGAGGCCCGCGCCTGGGAGACGTGGGACGGTCGACGCCACCGGAGCGCCGACGTCGAGACCTGGTGCGAGGTGCTGGCCGTCGACCTGCCGCTGGTGACGTTCCGCTGGTCGTACCGGTTCGCCGCCGACGGCGCTCTGCTCACGAGCGACTCGACCCTCCGCTTCCGCACCGAGGACGAGCTCCGGGCCTCGCTCGCCGCCGCCGGCTTCGCCACCCTCGACGTGCGGGGCGCCCCCGACCGCCCCGGCCTGGAGATGGTCGTCGTCGCCCGCCGCGTGTCGAAGGGTGTCTGACACCTATCGACACGGTTGCGGGTGAAGCGGGCGGCGGACCCTGGCATCCTTGACCGATGGCCTTCGACGTGGCGACCGTGCACCTCGACGACTTCTCCCGGGGAGGGGCCGACACCCGGCAGGGCTTCGTCGACACCCTGGGCCGGAGCCTGGTGGAGACCGGCTTCGTCAAGGTGGACGGCCACCGGGTCACCCCACGGGACGTCGACGCCGCCTACCAGGCCGCCCGGGACTTCTTCGCCCTCCCGCGGGAGGTCAAGGAGCGCTACGTGCTGCCCAAGGGCGCCGGCGGCTACACCCCGTTCGGCAAGGAGCACGCCAAGGACTCCGAGGCCATCGACCTCAAGGAGTTCTGGCACGTCCACCAGGACCTCCTGCCCGAGCACCCGCTGTTCCCGGCCTACGGGGCCAACGTCTTCCCCGACGAGGTGCCGCAGTTCCAGCCGGCGATGATGCGGCTCTACCGGGACCTGGAGGCCGCGGCCCAGACGCTGCTGGAGGCGATCGCCCTCTACCTCGGCCTGCCCGAGCGGCACCTGGCCGACATGGTGGTCGACGGCCGGTCGGTGCTGCGGGTCATCCACTACCCGCCGCTCAAGGATGCCTACGTCCCCGGGGCGGTGCGGGCCGCCGCCCACGAGGACATCAACCTGATCACCCTGTTGCCCGCGGCCACCGAGTCGGGCCTCGAGCTGCTCGACCGCGACGGCACCTGGCACCCGGTCGACGGGCTGGGGAACGAGATCGTGGTCGACGCCGGCGACATGCTCAGCCGTCACGTCAACCTGGTGATCCCGTCGACCACCCACCGCGTCGTCAACCCCGACGCCGACGACGTGGCCCGATACTCGATGCCGTTCTTCTGCCACCCCCGGCCGGAGGTCGTGCTCGACGCCCCCGACAGCCTGGTGGGCGACGGTGGGCGCCACTTCGAGCCGATCACCGCCGACGACTTCCTCAACCAGCGCCTGGCCGAGATCGGCCTGGCCTGATCCTCACCGGACCACCCGGTAGTGGACGTGGGTGGCGAACGGTGAGGTGAAGGTCCGGACGATCTCCAGGTCGACGTCGTCGGTGAAGCCGTCGAACAGCCGCTTGCCGGCCCCGAGGACGACCGGTGCGGTGGA
>CAYQGF010000275.1:0-5481 GCA_964416885.1 uncultured Iamiaceae bacterium | reverse complement strand
GCGAGCGGCTGGCCTACGGCGGCGACTTCGGCGACACCCCCCACGACGGGGTGTTCTGCCTCAACGGCCTGGTCGACGCCCACCGGGTGCCCCACCCGTCGCTGCGGGAGGCGGCCGCGGTGATGGCGCCGGTGCGGTTCGCCCACCTCGGCGGGGGCCGGGTGCGGGTCACCAACGAGCACGACTTCACCGACCTGGCCGACGTGGCCGACGTCGACTGGGCCGTCACCGTCGACGGCGACGAGGTGGCCGCCGGGACCCTGGGCCGGCTGGCCGTGGCCCCGGGGGAGGGCGTCGAGGTCGAGGTGCCCGTGCCCGACCTCACCCTCCAGGGCTGGCAGGTCGCCCACCTCACGATGGCGGTCGGCGGACGCGAAGTGCCAGGCACGTCGCGTACGGCTGTCGACGCCGTGGCCCGGTGGCAGGCCGAGCTGGGCCGCTCCGAGCAGCGCGGCGAGCCCGGCCCGGAGGCGACGGCCCCCGACCTCCCGACCCGGCTCTCGCTGTGGCGGGCGCCGATCGACAACGAGACCTTCGGCCCCCACCATGCCCGGCGGTGGGAGGCGATGGGGCTGCCGACCGCCCACGAGACGGTCGAGCTGCACACCGAGCACGACGGCGACCGGGTCACCCACCAGGTGGAGGTGCCGGTCGACTGGGACGACATCGCCCGGGTCGGCGTCCGGCTGGAGCTGCCGCCGGAGGTCGTCACCGTCGAGTGGGTCGGCCGGGGGCCGCACGAGTGCTACTCCGACCGGATGGCGAGCGCCCTGGTCGGCCGGTGGACGGCGAGCGTCGACGACTGGCCGGTGCCCTACGTCCACCCGCAGGCCAGCGGCAACCGGTGCGACGTCCGGGAGGTGCGCTTCCTCGACGCCGCCGGCGACCTGGTGCTGGCCCTGGAGGAGCTGGACGACCTCGACGTCACGGTGTCGCGCTGGACCGACGAGGAGCTGGCCGCGGCCGGCCACCGGGAGGACCTCCCGGCCCGCGACCACGCCTACGTCTGGGTCGACGCCCGACACCGGGGCGTCGGCTCGGGGGCGTGCGGCCCCGACGTCAGCGCCGCCCACCGCATCGTCCCCGGTCCCTACCGCTGGAGCTACCGACTCCGCCGCGCCTGACCCGGGCCGGTCGGGTGGGGCCTGGCCCGGGCCGACCGGCGCGTCAGTTGCGGGAGGGGAAGACGCCCTGGAGGGCGATGATGTAGTTCAGCCCGAGGTAGGGCTGCATGTTGTTGTGGGCCTGGCCGCCGCCGACGGAGCTGAGCGCGTTGGCGTTCAGGGTGGCCCCGCTGGTCGCGCTGGCGTAGACCGGGCTGGCGGTGCCGGCCAGGAACCGCCCGCTGGGGTTCTTGGAGTCGGCGTCGTTGGTCGTGACGTTCATCGCGTGGGTGTGGACCGGCATCTGGGCGGAGAGGAGCGTCACGGCCGCCTCGCCGCCCACCTGGCCCAGGGACGTGGCTGGCAACCCGGGGCCCGGGCCCTGCCCCACCGGAACCCGGCCCCGCAGGTCGGGGAGGGCGAAGGTCGTCTGCCCGTTGCCGCCGTAGGTCGTGCCGAGGATCGAGAACAGGGCGGTGTTCTGGGAGATCGACAGGAGCTGGCCCTGGCAGAGCGCCCAGCCCCGAGGGGCGAAGTTCCCGGCGAAAAGGACGACCTGACCGATGAACGGCTCAGACATGGTGACTCCTCCCGCCGCCCGGGGGCGGCCGGTTCAGCGTGGGGGGTTGTTGACGACGATCTGGTAGGTCCGGTAGCGGGCGCCCCGGTCGACCGCGGCGATCAGCAGGGTCGCGGTGCCCCGGTTCGGGATGACGACGGGTCGGACGCCGGCGAGGTCGACCTTGCGCCTGTCGGTGCGGAGCTCGACGCTGAAGCGGGTGGCGTCGCGGGCCGGCGTCCGCTGGAGGTCTTCGACCCGGACGACGGTGGCGGCCACGTTGCCGGAGGGACCCTGCACGGTGACGGTGCGCCCGACGAGGCCGGTCCAGTGGTCGCGGCGCAGCCCGGTCGTGGCCGTCGCGGCGCTGCCGGTGGTCGCCCGCGCCGCGGCGGACGCGACCGGGCCCAGCGGACCGGCCACGAGGGCGACGCCCACCGCGGAGGCGCCGAGGGCCAGCGCAGCTCGTCTCGTCACGTGAGCGCCCGTTTCCATTCGCCGCACCTCGTTTCGTGCCGCGGCGTGCGGTCGAGCGCGCACCCTACACGCGTCCGCGCAGGTGGGCATCGAGCGTCGCGTCCACCTCGACGTCGACGACCAGATGGATCCGGTCGCCCGGCCCCGGGTTGCGGGCGGCGTGGGGGCGGCTGGTGTCGACGTACCAGCACTCCCCGGGGGCCACCGCCACGGCCTCGCCGGCGACGACGAGGCCGGCGCCATCCGTGGTGGTGACGCCGACGTGGAGACGGACCTCGCCGAAGGCGTGACCCAACTCGTGGTCCCGGTGCTCGTGCACCTCGGCGCCGGGGCCGAGGCGGAGGAAACGGGCCGAGCGGACGCGGCCGGGGAGGGCGGCCAGCACGGCGGCGGCGGTCGGGCAGCGGTCGAGCAGGGCGGTGGCGACGAAGGAGGTGGCGGTGGGGTCCGGGTAGCCGGGGACCGAACCCACTCCGTCGGCCGGGGCGCGCAGGGTCGCGGTGCTCCAGTCGCCGTCGTAGCCACCAGTGTTGAAGTGGGGCTCCCAGTCCGCGGTGTCGAGGGCGCGCGCCTCAGCGGCGAGGGCGGCGGCCGGGAACGTCCAGGGCAGCCGAACGGCCGCAGGCACGGCCGACGTCGCCATCAGCCGGCGGCGCTCGGGCTCGACCCACTGCTCGGCCAGGGCGACCAGCTCGATCGGCGGTGGGGCGGACGGAGTGAAGGGCAGGGTCGGGTTCTTGGCATCCCGCTCGGCGGCAGCGGCGATCGCGGTGCGGTCCGCGTCGGTCAGGTCGATGCCGAAGTGAGGGGCGATCGCCGTCGTCACCGCCTCTGGCAGCTCGACGTGGTCGACCACGAGGCCGTCGGGCCCCATCCTGTCGGCTGCCACGCCGCACAGGGCTGCCAGCGTGCGGGCGGCGTGCTCGTCGAGGTCGAGGCCCGCGGGCAGGTCGGGGCGCCACACCGGCCAGGGCCCCGGCAGCGCGCCGGGCAGGACGTACGCGCCCCGCCCCCTCCGATGCGAGGCGAGCACGGCGCCGCCGTAGCGGTGGAGGAAGACCCACGGGACACCGGGCAGGGCAGCTCGGAGGAGGGGCAGGTCGGCCACCGCCCAGGCGTCGAGCTTGAAGACGCACGCCTGTTGCTCGGGTCGGCGGCGCCGGGCCAGGGCGTCGACCACGGCCCGAAGGTGGCCGGCCCCGACCGTGCTGCCGTCGGGGAGCGGAGCCTCGGCGCGGGCCAGGCGCAGGACGTGGTCGACGGCCGCCGGCTCGGAGACGACCAGCAGGCGGGGGAGCGCGTCCAGGGACTGGGCGACGAGCGTCGACCCGCACCGCGACATGTGCAGCACGACCCCCGCCACCGGCAGCGCCGGCGCCCGGGCCGCGTCGTCGGGGAGGTCGGCCAACCGCGTGCGGGCACCGACCAGGAGGCGGAAGGGGTGGCGGAGGGCCCGCCCCAGGGTCTGGCCGAGGAAGGGGTCGTCGAAGGCGAGGCCCTCGGTGTGCACCCACTCGACGAGGGGACCGTCGGCCCCGGGCACGACCCGTGCCGGCGTCCAGTCGGCCACGTCGTCCCACGTCTCCCGGGGCGGGTCGGCTCGGGGCGGCCCCCCGGCGCTCACACCCACTGGTCGGACCACCGCCGTCGGGCCGCGGTGAGGGCGTCGGTCACGGCCTCGATCGTCAGGTCGATGCCCTCGAGGTAGGCCAGGGCGACGACGAGGACGGCGAAGCGGTCGGGGTCGTCCTCGGCCCGCAGGCGCGCCCGCAGGGTCGGGTCGACCAGGGCCCGCTGGCGGAAGCGGTCGAGGGCGGCGTCCACCACGTCGAGGGTACGGTGCCACGTCGTGGCCGGCCCGCTCGACCCGCTCCTCCCGCCCGACCCGCCGCTGGCGACCTCGCTCGGGCTGCTCACCTGGCGGCCCCGCATCGATGCCGACCTCGCCCTCGTGCGGGCCCTGTTCGCCTCGAGCCGGGAGGCGGAGCTGGCCCACCTGCCGGCTGAGGGCGACGTCCGCACCGGGTTCGTCGACCTCCAGCTGCGAGCTCGGGACCAGCACCGCGACGCCACCCGCCCGGGGGCGGTGCTCGGCATCATCACCGTCGACGACATCGCGGTGGGCCAGCTCGACCTCCATCGCAACGGCGACGCCGTCGAGGTCCTCGAGGTCGCCCTCGTCCCCGGGCTGCGGGGCCACGGCCTGGGCACCAGCCTGCTGGGCCACCTGGTGGCCGGGGCGGCTGCCGAGGGCAGCGCGGTCCGGTTGCACGTCGAGCCGGTCAACCCGGCCCGTCACCTCTACGAGCGGCTCGGCTTCGTCGTCACGGGCACCGAGGGTCGGCACCTCGCGATGGAGCGACCGGCGCCCGGAGGTCTGGGCGGCTCCGCCGCTGCGGTGCCAGCGGCGCCCGCCCCGACCGCTGCGGCTGCGACCGCGAACGACGGGACCTTCGCCGTTCCCGACCTCCCGCCGTTCCCGACCTACGACGACCTGGCGCCCCACCTCGGGGCGGCGGTCGGCTGCGGCACCGACTCCCCCGACCTGGTGCTGGTCGAGATCGAGCCCCGCCGTCGGGCCTCGCCGAGCGGCCGGGTGCCGTACGTCGCGGTGTTCGCCGGCCCGCCTGACGCCCGGCTGGCCCAGGGCCTCCATCGGCTCGACCTGCCGGGCGTCGGCCCGACCGACGTCTTCCTGGTGCCGATCGCCCCCGTCGGCGGCCGTCCCCGCTACGAGATGGTCGTGACCTGACGAGGTCCGATCGGTGGACGCCTCGCCGGCCAAGGGATACGTTGCGGCCTTGACAAGGGCGGCGGGGCCGTCGCTCGATGGGAGTGGACGATGTCGACCGACGGTCGTGGTGTGGGCCCTGCTCGGTGGCGCCGCGTGCCCAGGGCCGTGGCGGCGATGACCCTGGTCGCCCTGGCCGCCACCCTGGCGGTCATCGCCGCGCCGATGCCGGCCAGCGCCGACACCCAGGACGCGACCAACAGCGCCCCCCACGCCATCCCGGCCGGGGGCCTCGCTGCGCCCGACCACAGCGCCAGCTCGGTGTACCCGGCTCCGATCACCATCTCGGGCCTGACGGGCACGGTCACCAAGGTGACGATGCGGCTCAACGGGCTCAGCCACGCCAACGTGCGCGACGTCGAGGTCCTGCTGGTCGGCCCGGCCGGGCAGAAGATGATCGTGATGTCCGACGTCGGCGGGAACGAGCCCGTCAGCAACATCTCCCCCACCTTCGACGACACCGCGGCCGCCAACGCCCCCGACACCGGCCTCGGCTCCGGGACCTACAAGCCCACCAACCTCTCCAACGGCTTCACCGGCGACATCTGGCC
>CAYQGF010000274.1:0-5493 GCA_964416885.1 uncultured Iamiaceae bacterium | reverse complement strand
ACGAGAGGTAGACGACGTTCGAGCCGGTCCAGCGGATCAGCGCCAGCTCGACGAAGAGCATCAGGAAGCTCAGCCCGACCAGCCGGACCTTGTCGGACACCGTGCCGGGGTCGGCCAGGCTGCGGGTGGTCAGCATGAGAGCGATGACGATAGCTCCCGCCCCCGCTGATCCCCGGATCAGCGGAGGGTGGTGAGGAGGTGGGCCGTGTTGCGGGCGGAGATGGCCATGATCCCGGCCTGGGGGTTGACGCCGGGGGCGTCGGGGAGCAGGGAGGCGTCGTTGACGGTCAGGTTCTCGAAGCCGTGGACCCGGCCGAAGCTGTCGGTGCCGGTGGCCGACCGGTCCTCGCCCATGCGGACGCTGGAGGTGAGGTGGATCGTCATCAGGTTGGCCGTGGCCGGCGTGACCGCGTCCCACCAGCGGCCCAGTTCCTCCGGGGCGCGGACGACCCCGGCGCCGGTGACCGACGGGTACAGCTCGGTGGCCCCGGCGGCCAGGAGCAGCTCGCCCAGGTGGACCAGCCCCCGGGTCAGCCGGCTCATGTCGCCGGGGGTCAGGCGGTAGGTGACGACCGGGGCGGCCAGCCCGGGCACCGCCAGCACCAGCCCCGAGCCCTCGCTGCGGATGGCGGCGTAGTAGACGCCGACGTTCTCCCAGTCCTCCAGGGCCTCGGCGAAGGGCTCGCCCGACTCGGCCAGCGCCATGGCGACGTGGCCCCGCCGGCTGATCGACCCACCCAGCGTGAGGTGGGGGGAGAAGTCGGGGATGCGGTGCATCGGGACGTCGCCGTGGTCGATGGCGAACGGGAACCGGGCCGCGACCTTGATCGTGGGGTGGAGCTTGAGGCCTCGGCCGATCCGCCGCCGGACACCGCTGCGCTGGAGCAACGCGGGGGTCTGGATGGCGCCGCCGGAGACGACGACGTGCTCGGCGTCGATGCGGAGGTCCTCGACGGTGCCGTCGGGCCGGGTGCGCCGGGCCAGCACGCCGGAGACCCGTGGTGCGGTGCCCACGATGCGGCGCACCCGGGTGTCGGGCAGGACCTCGGCCCCGGCGGCCACCGCCCGGGGGATGAGGGTGCGGGCCATGGTCTGCTTGGTGCCCCGGCCCCGCTCGTCGTAGGAGAACACCCGGGGGAACTCGGTCGAGCGCCAGCCGACCTTCGCCGCCCCCTCCTCCAACAGGGCCGAGCTGCGGGGGGGAGCGCCGGGGACGGTGGCGACCCCGACATCGCCCTCGACCTCGGCGGCGTAGGCGTCGAGCACCGCCGGCGTGAACTCGTCGATGCGGTAGCGGGCCCTCCAGTCCTCGGTGAGGTCGGCGGGGAGCCGGTGCCACAGTCCGCTGTTGACCTCGGTGCTGCCACCGACGCAGCAGCCCTCGGCGTAGGCGATCAACGGCGCGCCCAGGGCGCCGGCACCGCCCCGGTGGCGGTACTGCGTCGCCATCTCCTCCAGCGAGAAGGGCTCGTGGGTGCCCGGCTCGACCCAGGGCCCCTCCTCCACGACGACGACCTGGCGCCCGGCCTCGGCCAGTCGGGCCGCGGTCGTGGCCCCACCGGCGCCGGAGCCGATGACGAGGACCTCGGTGGAGAGCCGGCTCACCGGGCCGGGCCCAACGGCTGCACCCGACGTTCGGCCCGCTCGGCGGTGTCGAGCATCTCCTGCTCGGCGAAGAGCACCAGCGAGCGCAGCGCCCGCGCCCACTGCCGGACCAGCCCGATGGGGTGGCCCTCGAGCCAGGCCAGCTCGTCGGCGGGGGTCACGGCCCGGCCCCGACGGCGCAGCGCCGACCAGCCGGTGAGCAGGACGGTCTCGCCGACCAGCCCGGCCCTGAGGACCTCGGGCTTGGCCGCCAGCTCCGCGGCCACGTGGTCGCGGACCGCCTGCCGTCGCTCCGGGTCGTCGGTGCTGAGCAGCGCGTCGACGACCCGACGCTCGTACGGCAACATCCCCGCCACTCTAGGGACTGGGCCCCGGCACCCCGGAGGCCGTGCCGTCGGGCCGCGGCGGGAAGCGGGCGCCGGCGGGCCCCCTGACTACCCTCGCCCGGATGCGCGTCGCGGTCCTGGTCCCCACCTACCAGGAGGTCGCCAACATCCCCGACCTGCTGCGGGCGATCCGCACCGAGGCCCCCGAGGTCGACGTCCTGGTCATCGATGACGCCAGCCCCGACGGGACGGCGGACGTGGCCGAGGAGGTCGGCGCCGAGGTCGGCCAGGTCGAGGTCCTCCGCCGGGTCGCCAAGGACGGCCTCGGGAACGCCTACCGGGCCGGCTTCGCCCACGTGCTGGCCCAGGGCTACGACGTGCTCATCACCTTCGACGCCGACTTCTCCCACGACCCCAAGGCGATCCCGGGCCTCCTGCGGGAGCTGGAGGCCGGCTGTGACCTGGTGATCGGCTCCCGCTACGTGGAGGGCGGGTCGACGCCGAACTGGCCCGCGCACCGCCGGGCGCTGTCGAAGTACGGGAACCGCTACACCGGGTGGGTCCTCCAGCTCCCCGTCCGGGACATCACCTCCGGCCTGCGGGCCTACCGGGCCTCGACGCTGCTCGCCATCGAGTACGCCACCACGCGGGCCAGCGGCTACGCCTTCATGACCGAGCTGGCGGTGCGGATCGCCGGGGTGGGCGCCCGCATCGGCGAGGTGCCGATCGAGTTTCGCGACCGGGAGCGGGGGACCTCGAAGATGTCCGGGCGGATCATCGCCGAGTCGATGGTGCGGGTGACGTGGTGGGGCCTCAGGGGCCGGCTGCGCTCGGCCCGACGTCGTCGTCCCTGACCTCGGCGCCGCGCCGCGGCCCCCAGCGCTCCCAGGCCCCGGCCGCGGCGATGCCCGCCAGGGCGCAGGTCATCACGTCGAGCGGCAACCGGAACCGGGCGATCCCGTAGAAGAGGACGCTGACCGCGACCACCGTGACCAGGCAGGCCGCCGCCGGGAGGAGGTCGCCGCCCCGCCGCCGGAGGACGACCGCGCCGGCGACCGACACTGGGACCAGGGCCCAGAACGACCAGTAGCCGAGCCACGACGCCCACTGGGGCCGGCCCTCGCCCTGGTTGATCCAGACCTGCTGGTCGACCTTGTACCAGCCGAAGGTCCGGCCGAGCCGGGCGTAGACGACCCGGGGGAGGCGGTCGGGGTTCTCCCTGATGTACGCGACCGCGGCGTCGCGCTGGAGCTCCGACACCTGGGAGGCGTCGAGGCCCCGCTCCTCGGTGCGCTCGGCCTCGTTGAAGTCGAGGGTGCACTGGAGCGACCAGGACCCGATGGTGTGGGTCCCGTAGGTGCGGGGGCAGTTGGCGCCGAGGAGGGTGAGGCCGTCGTTGGTGGAGATGAGGACCGGCTGCTCGAACTCGGCCAGGTTCCAGAGCGTCCACGGCGCCACCACCAGCCCGGCGGCGACGACGGCGGCGCCGGCGCGGAGCAGCCGGTCCCGCCAGGGCAGGGCGCGGGCCAGCCCGATGGCCGGGACGATGAGCAACGGCAGGAACAGGCCGATCTCGGCCCGGGCCAGGATGGTCAGCCCGCACAGCGCACCCGTGAGGCCGGCCCGCAGCAGGGTCGGGGAGCGGCGCAGCTCGACCGCGGCCCACAGCAGGCCGGCGATGAGCACCGTCGAGATCGACTCGCTCATGACCACGGCGTCGTTCATCCAGAGGTTCGGGTTGGCCGCGGCCACCACGGCGGCGGCGACGCCGGCCACCGGCGCGAGCGTGGGCCCGGCCAGGCTGCGGGCCAGCAGGCCGATGACGACGATCGCCACCGCGCCCAGCACGGAGAAGGTGTAGCGCTGGGCCATGACGCTGTCGGGGAACAGCCACCCGGTCGGCACCAGCGACACGACCGTCAGCGGCGGGTGATCGGCGACGTGGGTGCCGTAGTAGAAGTGCTCGAACCAGCGGCCTCGGGCCGCGTTGTGGGCGGTGGTGCTGTAGAAGAAGGCGTCGCCCTCGTCGGTGATGTCGGTGTCGAGGTGGAACTGGCGGTAGGTGTAGAAGAGCCGCCAGGCCAGCCCGACGAGGGCCACCACGCCGATGGCGACGATGCCCCGGTCGAGCCGGCGCAGCCGGGCCATCGCCCTAGTCGCTGTCGCCACCGCGCGAGGTCTCGGCCTTGGCCGCGTCGATGACCTCACGTCGGATCACCGGGGCGTCGCGGCCGGTGCCGTGGCTCCCGGGCACCCGCTCCTGCACGGGGACCGGGCTGGCCTCCTCGTGGTACTCCTCCTCCACGTTGACCTCCCACACGTCGTGGGCGGTGCCGGTGCAGATGTTCTCGACGGTGAGCATCGCCGTGAGCATGGAGTGGTCCTGGTTGTTGTACCGGAACATGCCGTTGCGGCCCACCGGGTGGACGTTCGGCGTGTTCGCCTCCAGCCAGCGGCGCAGGACTTCGACGTTGGCCCGGTAGTGCTCGTCGTAGATCGGATAGGCCTTGGGCTGGCGCACGACGTAGCCCTCGTGGACCTGGTCGATGTGGGCCAGGCCGAGCGTCTCCAGCTCCTCCTTGGCCCGCTGGACCAGGTCCTCGTCGGCCATGTTCCACTCGTCGTCGCCCTCCCACACGGTGTACTCGAGGCCGAGGGTGTTGAAGCCCTCCTTCACCATGTAGGGCGACCACGAGCCGAAGTTCTGGATCCGCATGGTGCGGACCTCGGGGTCGTGGATGTAGATCCAGTTGTCGTCGAAGTCGACGGTGGCCTCGTCGAGGACCAGGGCGACGATCATGTAGTCGCGGTAGCGCAGGTCGTCGCAGGCGGCGCGCACCTCGTCGGGCACGGGCGGGTCCATGGCCTCGAGGAGCTGCGACATCGGCATCGACGAGATGACGTCGGTGCAGGGGTACTCGGTCGAGGTGCCGTCGGCGTGGTCGGCGACGACGCTCACGGCCCGGCCGCCCTCGTGGCGGACCTTGGAGACGGTGGTCTCCATCACCACCTCGGACCCCTGCGCCTCGACCTTGTCGCGGCAGACCTCCCACATCATCCCCGGCCCGTACTTGGGGTACTGGAACTCCTCGATCAGCGAGGTGATGTCCTTCTGGTTCCGCTTGGGCAGCACGGCGTTGACGATGGCGTTGCCGAGCGACAGGCCCTTGACCCGCTGGGCCGCGAAGTCCGACGGCATGTCGCTGACCGAGACGCCCCAGAGCTTCTCGGTGTAGGTCTTGAACAGCGCCTTGTAGAGGCGCCACCCGAACCGGGCGACCAGCCAGCCCTCGTAGTTGGTCTGGTCCTTCGGCGGGCGGATGCGGGCCCAGGCGTAGGAGACCACGTAGCCGGTGGCCTCCACCGGGCCGACGTTGCGCAGGGCGTTGAAGGCCCGCAGCGGGTAGTCGAGGTACTTGCCCTTGTAGAAGATGCGGCTCTTGCGGGGCCGCATCAGGAAGTCCTCCTGCGGGAGGATCTCGTGCCACAGGTCGTCGACCTGGGTGACCTTGGTGAAGAAGCGGTGGCCGCCGATGTCGAAGCGCCAGCCGTCGCGCTGGGC
>CAYQGF010000273.1:0-5541 GCA_964416885.1 uncultured Iamiaceae bacterium | reverse complement strand
GCCAGGGCGCGGGACTCCTCGTCGCGGGCGGCCGAGTCGGCCGCCACCACGACGGTGCGGAGGTCGCGGAGGTCGAGCTCATCGAGGTCGGCCAGGGCGGCGTCGGCCCGGTCGCGCCACTCGGCGGCGCGCAGGCGGGGGAGGAGGCGCTCGGCCAGGGCCTCGAGCTGGGTCGGGTCGACCTCGGGCCGCCCCTCGGCCCGGGCCTGGGCGTTCTGCTTCTCGACGGCCTGGCGGACGGCGGGGATGCCGCCGCGCAGGACCTCGTCGGCGATGGGCCGCTCGTGGGCCTCCAGGGTGTCGAGCACGGCGCGCCGGTGCACCCGCTGGGCCCGAAGCCGCTTGGGACGGGGCTTGTCGTCGGGGCGGGGCCGACGGGGGCGCTCGGTGCGCTCCCGACCCGGTCCGCCACCGCCCTCGCGGCGAGGGCCACGGTCGCCGGGGCCACCCCGCCGCTCGCCGTCACGGGGGCCGCGGCTGCGGTCGCCACGCTCGTTGCGTCGACCGTCGCGGCTCTCGCCCCCTCGACCTCGCTCGCCACCGCGGCCTTCGCCGCCTCGACCTCGGTCGCCGCCCCGGCCGTCACGGCCGCGGCCGCGACCACCGCCGCGGCGGTCGTCGTCGTCCCGGTCGCGGCGACCGCGCTTGCCGACGAGCTTGCTGGTGACCAGCTCGTCGTCGCGGAGGTCGCGGCCGATGAGCTCGAGCAGCTCGGGCTCCTTGCGCGCCCCCTTGGGCGGGAACACCTGGGTGATCTCGGTGCCGTCGAGCCCCACCTCGACCTCGACCCGGAGGACGTCGCCGGTGGCGACGCTCCCGGGCAGGAGGCTGGCTTCGACCACCCCCTTCGGCTCCTTCGCGCCTGCGGCGCGCCAGGTCCACGTCCCGTCGTCGCGGGCGCTCGTCAGCTCGATCTCGATCCGGCGGGCCATAGGGCGGCCACCGTACTCCGCACCCCGCGTCCGGCCGGCACCGAGATGCCCGCACCCCGGTCGACACCCTCACCAGAAACGCCCATAATGTGCGTTCTGTAAAGTTATGGAGGGATCTCAGGCGACCGTCGCGGTGCGGGGCTCGATCCAGGTGCGGGCCAACGGACGGGCGTTGTCGAGGAGCCAGGCCAGCGCCCGGCGGACCTCGGCCGGGTCGTCGCCGGCCTCGGCCAGGTCGGCGTCGACGTCCTCGATGGCGGCCTGGAGGCAGTACAAGGTGCCCTGGAGGTCCTCGAGCGCGACCCGGTCGACGATGACGTCGGCGTCGGACAACCCGTGGGCACCGGCCAGCTTGCGGGCCATGTGGGCCTGCTGGCGACAGCCGGCCCGGCAGTACCGCCGGGGCCGCCCCGTGCGGGCCGCATCCGGCAGCGGCCGACCACACCATCGGCATCGGGGCCGATCGCGGCTCGGTTCCCTGCTCCCCTGGTCCGTGTCACGTTTCGTCACGTGACGAAACGTACCTGTCCGGGGAGAGCGCTACAGGGACCGGACCCGCGGGCCGCGCACGGCGCGCTCGACCGGGGTCAGGGCCCGCTCGGTCGGCGGCGTGGGCTCGGGCGCCGCGGGCGCCGCGTCCGGGGCCTCGGGCTCCGGGTCCTCGGTCATGACCGCGGTGGCCGTCGGCGCGCTCGTCTCGGGGGCGGGCGCCTCCGAGGCGGCCGCCAACCGCTCGGCCGCGGACGGCTCGATGTGCGGTGCGGGCCGCGGGTCGGCGACGACCGTCGGACCGGTGGGCACGGGGGTCTCCTCGACGGCGGGACCGGACGTCGACCCGTCCGCCGTGGCAGGGCCTGTCGTCTCGTTCGGGACCTCGACCACGACCTCGTGGCCGATCTCGCCCTCCGCCTCGTCGGTCAGCGTGGCCCGAGCCGCCGCGGCCTCCCGGGACCGGAGCTCGGCCGCGGCGTAGCGCTCCCGGAGGGCATGCAGGTCCTCGGTGCGGCCGTTGTCCTGGTAGAGGTCGGCGAGGGTCAGGAAGAAGGTGGCGTCCAGGGGTCGGCCCAGCTCGTCGACCTCGTCCTCGACCGCGTCGAGCAGGCCGATCAGGAGGTCCTCGACCGCCTCGGTCTGACCGAGCGAGAACATGGTGGCGACCTCGTCCCGGTAGGTGCTGTGGTGGCGACCACCGAAGGTGCCGGGCTCCCCCACCCCCGTGATGCGCCGCCGCAGCCGGTTGCGCGCCCGGTCGAGGCCATCCTCCTCGGGGGCCTCGTCGGGCCGACGCAGCAGCGACGGTCGGGGCACGGTGACGTCGGGTTGCCCGGCCGCCAGCGCCGTGAGCGCCTCCAGGTCGGCGTGGGCCGCCTTGGCCTCCCCGGCGAGGCTGTACACGTGGGCGCGCTCCTCCAGCCCGGCGGCGATGACGGCGCCGCTCTGGCTGGCGGCCGAGAGCGCTTCGCAGACGGAGTCGAGCGCCCCTTGGAGGTCGGCCAACGACCGAGCCGCGACGCTCCGGGCGACATAGGCGAGGGCGGTCACGTCGTCGACGTTCGGCAGCCCGGTCGTGACCTCGATGACCCGCTGGTGCTCGCCGTGGCCGAGCAGGGTCGCGGCCCGGGCCAGGACCACCGGTGGTTGCGGCGGGAGGCCGTCGAGCAGGGCGACGGCATCGGCGGCCCGGCCCTGCTCGACCAGCAGCTCGGCCGCCAGCAGGCCGAGCGCGACGCGCCCCACCCCGACCAGGGCGGGGACACCGGGCGCCAGGGCGACCTGGACGGTGAGGTCGGCCCAGTGGCGTCGGAGGAACTTGGCGTCGGTCGGCTCGGTCGGGCCGGCGGCCAGGCGGACGAGGCCGTCCCGGGCCTGGGCCGGGTCGACGGAGACCATCCGGAGGGTCCAGAGCAGGAGCGCCGCGTCCTGGGCCGGGCCGGCGTGGCCCGCCAGGCGGCTCAGCGCATCGACATCGTCGGCGGCCACCGCGGTGACGAGGGCCCGCTCGGCCCGGGCGCTCACCGGCGACAGCCGGAACCCGGCGGCGGCGCTGACCGGGTCGACCGGCCCGTGGACCGTGGCGTGCCACGCCCGCCACGGTGACGGAGGCAGGGACACCGGCGGCTGGCCGGGCGCGCTGAGCAGCAGGTGGACCTGCTCCCCATGCTCCATCGATGTCCTCCGTGGTGATCGTCGGGTGCGCCGACGCGGCGCGCGGCACGCCCTCCATCGGCGCCACCCGGCCCGATTCCAACCCTTCGAGACGGGTTTCACGCCGGCCCCGACCCCGTCATCGGCTGCCGCGGCCCGGGAGCCGGAGGCGTCGTAGGCTCCCGGGCCATGACCGACCTGATGCCCGCCTCCCCCTTCGTCGACCGTACGCCGGAAGAGGAGCGGGCGCACCGGAAGCGCCGGCTCGCCGGGGCCTTCCGCATCTTCGGGCGGTTCGGGTTCGACGAGGGCGTCGCCGGCCACATCACGGCCCGCGACCCCGAGCGGGCCGACCACTTCTGGGTCAACCCGTTCGGAATGAGCTTCAAGCAGATCAAGGCGTCCGACCTGATCCTGGTCAACCACGACGGGGACGTCGTCGAGGGCACCTGGCCGGTCAACCGGGCCGCCTTCGCCATCCACTCGGCGATCCACGCCGCCCGCCCCGACGTGGTGGCGGCCGCCCACTCCCACTCGAAGTTCGGTCGGGCCTTCTCGACGCTCCCGCGCACCCTGCGCCCGCTGACGCAGGACTCGTGCATCTTCTACGACGACCACGTCCGCTTCGACGACTACACCGGCGTGGTCGACGACCCGGCCGAGGGGCGCCGCATCGCCGTTGCGCTGGGCCAGAAGAAGGCCGCCATCCTGGCCAACCACGGCATCCTCACCGTGGGCGGGTCGGTCGACGCCGCGCTCTTCTGGTACGTCACCATGGAACGCACCTGCGAGGTCGAGCTCACCGCGAGGGGGGCCGGCGAGCCCACCGAGATCGCCCCCGACGTCGCTGCCCTCACCTACACCAAGGTCGGCACCGACCTGGCCGGCTGGTTCAGCGCCCAACCGCTCTTCGACTGGATCGAGGCGGTCGAGCCCGACCTGGTCGGCTGAGCCGGTCGATCACCGGGCACCTGGCCCGGGTGATCGACCGCTACCCGGCGCTCCGCAGCACCCACGTCACCGTGGCCACGTCGGGCTGGGCCGGTGTCGGCGCGACCGCGACGGTCGCCCGCCGGCCGGCGCCTTCGGCCACCAGGGCCGCCGGGGTCCCCGGGAGGCCCGAGTCGCTGACGATGACCAGCCCGGCCCCGACGAGCTGGGCGCGCACCGCGTCGGCGACGGCGTCGAGGCCCCCGGGGGCCTCGTAGACGAGGACCATCTGCTCCCCCGGCCCGCCGGCCGCGCTGACCACCGAGCTGACGATCCGGGCGTCCGGCGGCGGCGCGAGGGCCTCGGGCCAGCCGGTCGGCGGGCCCACTGTCGCTGGGGGCGCTCCCACGGGCGTGACCGTGGGGCCGGTGGCCGTGTCGTGGTCGTGGGCGGCCGGACCGGCGCGCAGGACTGCGACCCAGGCGATGGCGCCGATCACGGCCGTGGTCACCACCATCACTCCGGCCACGATCGCCAGCCGGGCGCCCAGCCGGGCCCGGTGGACGACCACCGGCCCGCCGGCCCATCCGTGGCCCGGTGGAGCGAAGCCCGACGGTCCGGAGGCCGGGGGGGCCGGGGCCGGCGACGCGGAGGCCAGCGAGCGCGGGGCCGGAGGCGCGGGGGCCGAGGGCGCGGCGGAGGGGGCGGCGCCGAACGGGCCCCGGTCGCCCGGCCCGAACGGGCCTCGGGCGCCGGCGCCGAACGGGCCGGGCTGGTCCGACACCGGCCCCTCAGACCGCCGTGAGGGTGTAGGTCACCGTGATGTTGCCCTCGACGGCGTTCGCGACCTCCGAGACCGAGACGTCGGCCCGGAACTCGGCGCCGGTCGCGGTCAGCAGCCCGACCTGGCCGGAGGGGCCGTCGGTCAGGCTGTCGTCGTCGATCGTGAAGCCGGCTGCGGTCAACTGCGTCTTGACGCCCTCGTACACGGCACCGACCTCGCCGTCGAGCCCACCGATGACGTTGAGGACGGTCGGGTTGCTGCTCGCCTGCGACGTGACGATGTTGAAGCCCTCGGGCGGAGCCAGGTCGGCGGGCCAGCCGTCGGGGAGCTCGGCGTTCCCGGAGGCGTTGACGTCGAGGTCCTGGCCCTCGCAGTTCCCGCTGAACCCGCCCTCGGAGGCGTCGATGTCGACGTTGCTGCAGTTGGTGTTCCGCTCGACCGCCTCCTCGGCGATCTTCTCGCCGACCTTGCTGCAGCCGGACGCCCCGACCACCAGCGCCAGCCCCATCAGACCGGCCACACCACGACGAACCCGCATCAGCTTCTCTCCTCGTTCGAGCGCCCCGGGTGGGGCCACCGCCCATGATGGGCGCCCCTGCATCGAAGGTCCTGAGCAGCGACTACGCAATGGGCCCGGGGGCTGGTCCCCCTCCCCGGCCGGTGGGCGAGTAGCCTGGCGGAGCCATCGACCCCGCGCGGGAGAGGCCCACCGTCGGGCCGCCGAAGGAGCAAGTCCCTCCCCGGAATCTC
>CAYQGF010000272.1:0-5543 GCA_964416885.1 uncultured Iamiaceae bacterium | reverse complement strand
CTGTACCTGAAGACCCACAACTTCCACTGGAACGTCACCGGCCCGATGTTCAACACCCTCCACCTCATGTTCGAGGAGGAGTACAACGAGCTGTGGGCGGCGGTCGACATCCTGGCCGAACGCATCCGGGCGCTCGGCGTGTACGCCCCCGGCAGCTACACCGAGCTGGGCCGGCTGACCTCGATCCCCGAGGCCGAGGGGGTCCCGGCGGCCGAGGACATGGTGAAGGACCTCGTCTCCGGGCACGAGCAGGTGGCCCGCACCGCCCGGGCCGCCTTCGGGCCGGCCGAGGAGGCCAACGACCAGGTCACCGCCGACCTGCTGACCCAGCGGCTCGAGGTCCACGAGAAGACGGCATGGATGCTGCGCTCCATGATCCAGGACCAGGGCGCCTGAACACCCCGGCCGCCCCCACCGACCTCCTCCGGGTCGAGGTCACCGTCCCGCTCGGTCTCGGCGCCGCCTTCGCGCTCCTGACCGAGGGGCTCGACGGTTGGTGGCCGACGGAGCGCCGATGGGGCGAGGTGACCCTCCGGGAGCCGCCCCTCCACCTCCGCGCCTCGTGGCCGGGCGTCGACGGGGCCAGCGTCGTCGACGTCCGCCTCGCCGACGTCGACGACGACCTCACGACGGTCATCGTCGAGCACCGAGGCCTGCACCACCACTCCCCCGAGGAGCGGGCCTGGCTCCGCGGCGACGACGGCTGGTGGGCCATCCTCCGCACCTACGCCGCCGCAGCCCGCACCGCGCCGACCTAGCCTCGGGGGATGGAGACCGTCGAGCTGCGGGTCCACAACGGCGACCGGGTCGTCACCGACCTCACGGTGGAGGTGACCCGCTTCTGCGCCGGCCGGGGCGACGGGCTGGTGAACGTCTTCGCCCCCCACGCCACCGCCGGGCTGGCCCTGCTGGAGACGGGCGCCGGCAGCGACCAGGACCTGGCCACGACGCTCGCCGACCTGCTCCCCCGTGACGACGACCGCTACTCCCACCGCCACGGGTCCCACGGCCACGGCGCCGACCACGTGCTGCCGGCGCTGATCAGCCCGTCGCTCACCATCCCGGTGCTCGCCGGCGAGCCGGCGCTCGGCACCTGGCAGAGCATCGTCCTGGTCGACACCAACGGCGACAACCCGCACCGCACGGTGCGGCTCAGCTTCCTCGCCGGCTGACCGGCTCAGGAGCGTCCGAGCCGCTCGGCGCTCTCCAGGTTCTGCAACCTGACCTGGCCCCGGGCGACCAGCCGGTCGTCGGCGTCGGTGACCTCCACCAGCCACAGCTGCTGGAGCCGGCCCCGGTGGATCGGGGTCGCCCGGGCCGTGACCTCGCCGTCCCGCACGGCCCGCAGGAAGTCGGTGTGGTTGGAGACGCCGACGACGTTGCCGTCACCCCGGGACCGCAGCCAGACCGCGGCGCCCATGCTGGCCGCGGTCTCGACCAGGGCACACCACACCCCGCCGTGGACGATGCCGTAGGGCTGGTGCAGGTGCGGCTCGACCGGCAGGGCGATGACCACCTCGTCGGGCGTCACCGTCACGATCCGCTCCCCGAGCACCTGCCCGAACGGGCTGGTAGGTGGAACGGCGTCGGAGAGGGCGGTCGGCACGTCGGGCTCGCTCACGCCATCAGCGTACGGAAGGTGCCAGGCACCTTCCGTACGGCCGATGGTCAGGCCGGGTGGAGGACCAGGGTCAGGGCGGCGGCGTTGGCGACCGGAGCGGTCGGCACCCCCACGAGCCCTCCGGCGGTGGTGGCGGTGGCCACCGAGTCGCCAAGGGTCTCGGTGAGGTGGCCGGCGCCGGTGCCGGCCCGCTCGGCCCGGACGGTGACCCCGGCCGGGGCGACGATCGCCGTGGTGGTGGCCGACTTGTCGGCCCAGTAGGAGACGACCAGGTCACCCGGCGTGGCCGGGAGGAGCGGCGTGGTGTAGCCGGCCTGGCCCCCGGTGGCGCCCAGGGTGACGCCCCGGTAGACGATCGCGGTGAGGTCGGCCCGGGCGATCACCCCGACGTCGACGGTGACCGTGGCGCCGGCGTCGGCCGCGGTGGCGGTGCGGGTGAAGGCGGCGTGCCCGCTCCCGGCGGTGGGGACGTCGACGCTCTCGGTCCAGCCCGCGGGGGCCGCGAGGGTGGGGGCGGCCGCGTTGGTGGACACGAAGACGACGAGCTGGTCACCGGGCTGGACGGCGGCCGGGAGGGTGACGGTATGGGCCTTCTTCGAGACCGACCCGACGCTCGCCGCGGTGCCGACCAGCTCCGGGCCGTTGACGGTGATCGGGGCCGTGGTGCTGGCCGGGGCGCCGTCGTCGTCGATGACCGTGGCCTTGACCGTGTAGGTGCCGGCGGCCGTGAAGCGCCAGGTGGCGGTCGGGCCGGTGGCGGTGCCGCCGTCGCCGAAGTCCCACTGGACGCCGACGATGGAGCCATCGGGGTCGTTGGAGGTCGAGGCGTCGAACGAGCAGGTGAGACCGGTGCACGACGAGGTGAACGCAGCCGTCGGGGCCTGGTTCGGGATGGCGCCCTGGACGCCCCAGAACCAGCCGGTCGACCAGCTCACGCCACCGGCCGTGGCGGGGCTGACGGTGCTGACACCGGTCGGGGCGATGCCCGTGACCGGCGACCAGGCGCTGCGACGGAGGGTCCCGGTGCGGGAGTCGGACCAGTAGGCCTGGTCACCGATCACCACCAGGGAGGTGACGTAGCCGTAGTGCAGGTCGGTCGACGACGAGGTGGCCACCGTGGCCCGGGCGCCGCCGACGATGCGGCTCTCCACCGAGAAGCCCCGGCTGAAGAGGCTGCTGCTGCCGGACTGGCCGTAGTAGATGCGGCCGTTGGAGTAGGTGATGCCCCGGAGGCTCTTGAGCTCGGTGGCGAAGGCGCTGAGGCGGTTCAGCTCGATGGTCGTCGCCGGGCCGTAGGTGCCCTCGCCGGTGATCGGGCGGACCCGGAGGCTGCCGTCGCTGTGGGCGGTGTAGAGGTTGCCGTCGACCTGGAAGGCGCCGGTGAGGCTGGCCAGGTCGGCCGGCGGGGCGGCGATGGCGGAGGGGGTACCGACGGTGGTGCCGTCGAAGGCCCGGGCCAGGGCGCGGGCCGGGGTGCCACCGGCGGCCGGGGCGTACTGGTGGAAGGTGGTGGGCAGGACCAGCGGGCCGGGCTGCGGCACGGGGAGGCCGCCGGAGGTGGGGAAGAAGGCGATGCGGCCCCGGTACAGGTAGCGGGCGATGCGGTCGGTGTCGCTGGCGACGTAGAGGCCGTCGGGGGTCGAGACCATCTGCCACACCGCCTGGCCCCGGTCACGGCCCGGGTTCCAGCTGAGCGGGATGCCGTTGACCGGGTCGAGGGCGGCGATGCCCTCCCGGCCGACGCCACCGGGCTGGAGCGAGTCGCGACCGTTGACGTTGTTCGACCAGCGGAAGTGCCCGCCGATGTAGACCGCGGCCCCGGTGACCTCGACGGCGTAGACGGAGTCGCCGCCGGTCGGGTTCACCCACGTGGGCTGGGCGTTGGCGGTGTCGTTCTCCTCCCACCGGGCGGTGGTGTCGCAGAGGGTGCTGTTGTCGCCGGGGGGCAGGCCGCCGGAGGTGCCGACCACGAAGTAGGTGCCGTCGGGGCTGTAGGAGATGTCGCGCAGCGAGTCGGGCACCGAGGCCGCGCAGCGCGGGGCGTACCGGGTGGTCGACCAGGGCGACAGCGTCGGGGTGCCGTCGGCGGCGATGTCGATCTTGGCGATCTGGCCCCGGGCCTGGCCGTTGACGGCCGCGAAGCTGCCGCCGACGAGGAGGTGGCGACCGTCGGGCGAGGGCTCGATGCTCCAGATCTTGCCGTCGCCCTTGCCATGGTGGGTGCCGGTGAACTGGAGGTTCATGCGGTCGTCGATCGCCGCGGTCCGGGCATCGACGGCCGCGACGCGGAGCTCGCGGCCCTGGACGTTCTTGAACACGCCGCCGAGCCAGAGCCGGTCGCCGACGAGGGCCATGGTGGTGACCGTGGCGCTGACGGCCGGCTTGAAGGTCATCAGCGAGCCGTCGCTGGTGCGGATGCGGGCGACCTTGGGCTGGCGGGTGCCGTTGACGGTGGCGAAGGCGCCGCCGACGTAGAGCGACTGGCCGTCCTCGGCCGGCACGATCGAGTGGACCATGCCATCGAGCTGGGGGGCGAAGCTCGTGATCTTCCCGGTGGCCTTGTCGAAGGCGAGGATCCAGGACCGGTCGACCGCGGTGCGGTCGGGGTCGGCGGCCTTGGTGAAGTCGCCCCCCATGTAGACGGTGCTGCCGACGACGGCCACGGTGCGGACACTGCCGTCGAGGGCGTGCGGCGTGGCGGCGGTCGGCACGGCCTTGACCTGCGTGGTGTGCGGCGCCGACGCCGGCCAGATCAGCGCGCCCGCCGGAGCAGGGGCCGAGGCGACCAGCCCCGCGGCGCTGGCGGCGACCGTGGCGGCCAGCGCCACGACGGCGACGACGGCGGTCCGCACCCGCTTGGTCCGGTGCGCTCGCCCGGGCGCCATCTCACTCTGCGTCATCTCGTTCATCGACATTTCCCCACTCTGCGTGTGGCTCCAGCGCGCTTGGGTCACGCTGCGTACCGAGACTCTACCACCGAGCGTGGCGGTCCCGTCAACCCATCCCACTCTCAGTAGTGGGCATGGGGCCCCGTGGAGCCACCCGAGGTCGCTACCGCACGACCTGGCGGAGGGTCTGGCCGAGCAGCTCGACCCGGCCGGGCACGTGGCCGTTGGCGGGCGCCGACACGGTGAAGCCGTCGATGCCGGTGGCCATCAGCTCCGAGAAGTGCTCACCGAGCTCGTCGGGGCTGCCGTGGAGGACCAGGCTGCGCATGGCGGCGACGTCCTCCGCCGAGGCCGTGGTCACGTCGAAGCCCCGGAAGCCGAGGAAGGCGTCGACGTCGGCGACGGCCTGCTCGTGGGTCTCGGCGATGCAGGCCGTGGCCTGGTAGCTCACCGTGATCTCGGACCGGTCGCGCCCGAGGGCCGCGCAGTGACCGGCCAGGGCGTCGAGCTTGGCGGGGATCTCGTCGGCACCGCAGATGAGGTTCGACTCGTCGGCGTACTGGGCCACCAGTCGGAGCGTCTTCTTCACGCCACCACCGCCGATCATGATCGGGATGCGGCTGAGCGGCGCCGGCGAGTTGACGGCGTCGGCGACCTGGTACCACCGGCCGTCGACGGTCGGGCGCTCGCCCCGGAGCATGCCGGTGACGATCTGGAGCGACTCCTCCAGCTTCTCGAACCGCTCGGTGAAGGTCAGGAACTCGAAGCCGAGCGAGTCGTGCTCCAGCTCGAACCACCCGGCGCCGATGCCGAGCTGGCCCCGCCCACCGGAGACGACGTCGAGGGTGGTGACGGTCTTGGCCAGCAGCGCCGGTGCCCGGTAGGTGTTCCCGGTGACGAGGGCGGAGAGCCGACAGGTCGTGGTGTGCTGGGCCAGGGCCGCGAGCAGCGTGTAGCACTCCATCATCTCGAGCTCGGGGGGGCCGAGCATCGGCAGTTGGTAGAAGTGGTCCATCACCAAGACGGTGTCGAAG
>CAYQGF010000271.1:0-5546 GCA_964416885.1 uncultured Iamiaceae bacterium | reverse complement strand
GTAGAGGGGGCGTTCGACGGCCTTGATCCGCTCGTGGAGCGTGGCCTCGTCGTCGTCGGGGAGGATCGCGACCTCGGCCTGGGCCAGCACCGGCCCGGTGTCGACCTCGAGCCCGGCCACGTGGACGGTGCACCCGGTGAGGGTGTCGCCGGCGGCGAGGGCGTCGCGCACGGCGTGCCAGCCCTTGTGCTTCGGCAGCAGGGCCGGGTGGGTGTTGAGGATCCGGCCGGAGAAGGCGTCGTGCATCGGCCGCCCGAAGATGGTGCCGAACCCGGCCATGACGACCAGGTCGACGTCGTGGGCGCGCAGCCGGTCGGCGAACCGGGCCGAGTAGGCGTCGCGGTCGAAGTCGGGGCCGAAGGTGTCCCGGAGGACCAGCTCGGCGGGCACGCCGGCGGCTTCGGCCCGGCCCAGGGCCGCGCACTCGCGATCGGCGGCCACGACGGCCACCGGGATGCCGTCGGCGAGGAACGTGTCGAGGATCGTCCCCGTCCCCGACACCAAGACCGCGACGCGCACGGCGAGCGAACCTAGTCGGCACCTGTCGGCGACCCCGTGCCGGCCCGGGCCACGACGGCCGGGGATGCATCGGCGCCGCGCCGGGTAGACCCCCCAGACCCTCCCCGCCGGCCACCCCCGGTGGGCTAGACCGACACCACCCGGTGCGTGCGCCCGTACGTCACCCCCAGCCCAGGAGGCAGCCCGTGGCCTGGCCCCAAGCCCCTCAACCGGCCCCCGCCCCACCGCCGCCCGGTCCCGGCGCCGGCTCGTCGCTCGACGTCGGTGCCCTGGTCACCGCGATCGGCGGGGTGCTGACGCTCCTGTTCTCCTTCGTCCGCATCTTCAAGGTCGACGCCTTCGGCGGTGACGTGGGCTGGTCGGTGTGGACCACCCAGGCCGGCCTGTTCGGCCTGGGGACGTGGATCCCGTTCTTCGCCCTGGTGGCCGCCGCCCTCGCCCTGGGCCGCGGGTTCCTCGGCCTGGGCGACAAGGAGATCGCCGGCTTCGAGGTCGTCCAGCTCCAGCTGGTCGCCACCGTCTTCGCCGTCCTGGTGTGGCTCGGCTACATGGTCAGCATCCTGTTCTCCGACGGCGTGACGTTCGGGCTCGGGGCCTTCCTGCTGTTCGTCAGCCTGGCCCTGGTGACCGGGGGCACCGTCTTCAGCCTGCTGGGCGGGAAGATGCCGGCCGCGGGCGGGGCGGCCGCCGGTCCCGCCGGAGGACCGCCCTCGGGCCAGTGGGCGCCGCCGCCACCGGCCCCGGGCACCCCGCCGCCGTTCCCCCAGCCCGACACCTCGGCCTACGGCCAGCCCGCACCCGGGGCGGCCCCGGCCCCACCGCCGGTCGACCCGGCCGCGTGGAACCAGCCGGCGCCCGCGGCTCCGGCCCCGCCGCCTCCTCCGCCCCCGCCGCCGGGCCCGGGCCAGTGGCAGCCCGACCCGGCCGGCCCCGCGCCGGTCGACCCGTCCTGGCCGGCTCCGCAGCCGTCCCCACAGCCGTCCCCACAGCCGGCCCCACCGGTCGACCCCGGCGAGCCGGCCTCGGGCGGGGGCGGTGCCCTGATCGACCCGGGCACCCAGGTGATCCCCGGCCCGCCGCCGGCGCCGCCCCCCGACGAGCCGCCGGCCGGCGGTGGCCTCCCGCCCCTGCCGCCCAGCAACACGCCCTAGAAGAGGCGCGAACAGGACCTGGTCGCGCCGGGCGCTCTCAGCCCAAGGTGGGACCGATCGGGCAGTGGTCGCGGCCCCGGACGTGCGACGGAGCCGAGCCGCCAGGCGAGGCGGCCCAGCAAGCACAGTGTCCAGTCCCTTCCGAGGCGCAGCCGAGGTCGATCGGCGCGCAAGCGGCCGAGACACCGCTCACGAGTCGGCAAGCTCCAGGCCGATGGGACAATGGTCGGACCCTCTGACCTCACCTAGCGACCAGGCCCGAGCCAGGCGGGGCCGGAGCCGCCGGCTGACCAGCCAGTGGTCGATCCGCCAGCCGACGTCCCGCTCCCGGGCGTTGGTCACGTTCGACCACCACGTCCAGTCCCGGCCGTCGGGGTTGAGGTGCCGGTAGGCGTCCACGAACCCGGCGGCCAGGTGGGCCTGGAAGGCATCCCGCTCCTCGGTGGTGCAGCCGCTCCTGCCCTTGTTGGGACCGGGGCGGGCCAGGTCGATGACCTCTGGGGCGACGTTCAGGTCACCGCCGAGGACGACCGGCCGGGCCCGGGCCCGGGTGCGCAGGTGCCGGGTGAGGGCGGCGTCGAAGGCGACCCGCTCGGGCAGCCGGCTCAGGTCGCGCCGGGCGTTGGTACCGTAGGCGCTCACCACGGTCAGCCCGTCGAGGTCGACGGTGAGCGCCCGGGCCTCGGGGTCACGGGGCGAGCGGCCCAGCCCCTCCCGGGAGGCCAGGATCGGCAGCCGGCTGAACACCGCGGTGCCCGAGTAGCCGGGCCGGTCGGCGGCGTTGAAGACCCGGTGGTAGCCGTCGAGGAAGCCGAGCCCGGGCGGCTCGACCTGCACCCGGGTCTCCTGGAGGAGCAGGACGTCCGGCTGCTCCTCGGCCACCAGCGCCTCCAGGACGCCCTTGGCCACGACCGACCGCAGCCCGTTGCAGTTCCAGGAGATCAGCTTCATCGTCATGACGCGCCGAACCGGTGATCGGATCCCCCGTTCCGACGGGGGATCCGATCACCGGTTCGTGGAGGGATGGGGGTCAGGCCCAGCCGTTCTCGTTGACGATGTCGACCATGTGGGCGCCGGCCTCGGTGGGGTTCTGGCCCACCCGGACACCGGCGGCCTCCAGGGCCTCGATCTTGGCCGCGGCCGTGCCCTTGCCACCCGAGACGATGGCGCCGGCGTGGCCCATCTTCTTCCCGGGGGGCGCGGTGACCCCGGCGACGTAGGCGGCGACCGGCTTGGTCATCGACGTCTTGATGAACTCGGCGGCCTCCTCCTCGGCCGAGCCGCCGATCTCGCCGATCATCATCACGGCCTTGGTGTCGGGGTCGGCCTCGAAGGCCTCCAGGCAGTCGATGAACGATGTGCCGGGCACGGGGTCGCCGCCGATGCCGACGCAGGTGGTGACACCGATGTCGGCCAGCTTGAGCTCGTAGAGGGCCTGGTAGGTCAGGGTGCCGGAGCGGCTGACGATGCCGACCGGGCCACCGGGCTTGGCGATCTCGCCGGCGGTGATGCCGATGTTGGCCTTGCCGGGGCTGATGAGCCCGGGGCAGTTGGGGCCGAGGATCCGGGTGCCGGGGAAGTCCCGCTTGACCTTGTTGTAGAACCAGGCCTCGTCCTGGGCCGGGACGCCCTCGGTGATGACGACCACCAGCTCCATGCCGGCCTCGGCCGCCTCCATCACCGCCGCCTTCACGCCCGCGGCGGGGATGAAGACGCACGACGCGGTGGCGCCGGTGGCCTCCTTGGCGTCGGCCACCGAGGCGAAGATCGGGATGCCGTCCACGTCGGTGCCGGCCTTCTTGGGGTTGGTGCCGGCCACGACCTGGGTGCCGTAGTCCCGGTTGCGGAGGCCGTAGAAGCGGCCCTGCGAGCCGGTGAGGCCCTGGTAGACGACCTTGGTGGTCTCGTCGACGAAGATGCTCATGAGTCTCTTTTCCTCCTGCTGATCAGCGCGCCGAGATCAGCGGGCCAGCTCGACGGCGGCGCGGGCGGCCTCGAGCATCGTGGGCTGGGACTGGACCTTGTCGGCGGCCTGCTCGGCGATGATCGTCCGACCCTCCTCGGCGTTGGTGCCGTCGAGGCGGATGACCATCGGGACGTCGATGTCGACCCGGCTCAGGGCCTGGACGATGCCGTTGGCCACCTCGTCGCCCTTGGTGATGCCACCGAAGATGTTGATGAAGATGCTCTTCACGTTGGGGTCGCCGGTGATGACCTCCAGCGCCCCGGCCATCACGTCGGCGTTGGCGCCGCCACCGATGTCGAGGAAGTTGGCGGGGCTGCCACCGACCTGGTTGATGATGTCGACGGTGCTCATGGCCAGGCCGGCGCCGTTGGCGATGACGCCGACGGTGCCGTCGAGCCCGACGTACTGGAGGTCCTTGTCGTGGGCCGCCTGCTCGCGCTCGTCGCGCTCCTGGGTGGCCTCGTACTCGCTGTAGTCGTGGCGGAACGAGGCGTTGCCGTCGAGCGTGACCTTGGCGTCGAGGGCGTGGACCTTGCCCTCCGGCGTGAGGATCAGCGGGTTGATCTCGACCAGGTCGGCGTCGCCCTCGACGTAGGCCCGGTACAGCTTGAGGAGGATGTCGACCGCGCCCTCGTTGGCCTCGGGGTTGAGGTTGGCGGCGGCCACCCACTCCCGGGCCACCTCCTCGGTGAGCCCGTCGACCGGGTCGACCCAGATCTTGGCGATGGCGTCGGGGTCGGTCTCGGCCACGGCCTCGATCTCGACGCCGCCCTGGGCGCTCAGCATCCCGAGGTGCTTCTTGGCCGAGCGGTCGAGGGTGAAGGACGCGTAGTACTCCTCGGCGATGTCCGAGGCGTGCTCGATCCACACCCGCTCGACGGTGTGGCCCTTGATGTCCATGCCGAGGATGTTGGTGGCGTGCTCGCGCACCTCCTCGGCGGTGTCGGCCAGCTTGATGCCGCCGGCCTTGCCGCGCCCGCCCACCTGGACCTGGGCCTTCACCACGACCGGGTAGTCGGCGATGCGCTCGGCCACGGCCACGGCCTCGTCGACCGTCGTGGCCACGTCGCCGGGCGACACGGGGATGTCGTAGGAGGCGAAGAACTGCTTCCCCTGGTACTCGAACAGGTCCATGCGGCGTCTCTCTCGCTGGGGGCGGGCGGATCGGAACGTTGGTTACCAGGTCCGCCGATCTGACGCCGCATCACGGCGGCTGGGATGCTGGGTCGATGCCTGTCGAGAGGAGCCGAGGCCACGCTGGCCGCGCCCTGGCCGTGTCCGGCGTGGGCATCGTCGTGGTCGCCCTCGTGCTCTGGGGCGTCGCGGTGGCGACGTCGAAGCAGGACAGCTTGGACGTCCGCCTCGGCAGCCAGACCTTCGAGGGCGGCAACGCCGAGCGCCTGGCCGCCGAGATCGACGAGCGGGGGCCGATCGTCTACGGCGACATCGGCGACTCGGGGTCGGGCGACAAGCGGGACATCGTCCTCCAGCACCTGGGCGACGACCCCGACGAGGGCTGGTACGCCTTCCGGGCCCAGCCGCCGGGCCAGGACCGCGAGTGCACCTGGGAGTGGCAGCCCGACGAGGAGCTGTTCCGGGCCGCCTGCGACCACTCGCTCACCGCCCCGGCGGACGGCGAGGGGCTGGAGAGCTACCCGGTCACCGTCGAGGACGGGAAGCTCGACATCGACCTCAACTTCGACCGCCGGCCGACCACCACCGAGGGCACCACGACCACCGCCCCCGAGTCCGGCGACGTCCCCACCACCGAGGGCTGACGACCCGACCGTACGAATGGTGCCAGGCACCTTCCGTACGACGTACAAATCGTGCCAGGCACCTTCCGTACGACTATCCCCAGGCGAGGGGGAGCTGGTCGAGGCCGTGGAAGTGGTAGATGTCCCGGTAGC
>CAYQGF010000270.1:0-5548 GCA_964416885.1 uncultured Iamiaceae bacterium | reverse complement strand
TCCTGATCTGGAACTTCCCCAACGCCGGCAACCCGCAGAAGGTCCAGCGCTACCCGGGCGAGTGGGCGGTCGCCCTGCGCCAGATGGCGGCCAAGGGGCCCGAGCTGCTGCTGCCCGCCCACGGGCTCCCGATCGGTGGTGCCGACCGCGTCCGCACGGTGCTGGAGACGGTGGCGGGCACGCTGGAGGACCTCGTCGGCCAGGTGGTCGACCTGATGAACGCCGGCGCCGTCCTCGACGACATCGTCGCCGAGGTCACCGTCCCCGACGACGTGCTCCGGCTGCCGTACCTCCGTCCGCTCTACGACGAGCCCGAGTTCGTAGTCCGCAACGTGTGGCGGCTCTACGGCGGCTGGTGGGACGGCGACCCGGCCCGGCTCAAGCCGCCCCGCGAGGCCGCCCTGGCCGCCGAGGTGGCGACGCTCGCCGGTGGCGCCGAGGCGCTGGCCCGGCGGGCCGAGGCCGTGGCCGCCGACGGCGACCTGCGGCTGGCCTGCCAGCTCGTCGAGTGGGCCGCCGCGGTGGCGGGCGGGCCGACCGAGGCCCCCGAGGTCCACGAGGTCCGTGCCCGCATCTACGAGCAGCGCCGGAAGGCGGAGACGTCGTTGATGGCCAAGGGCATCTACGCCGGCGCCGTCCGCGAGTCCGCTCCGCCCGAGGCCTGACCCGGTCGTCAGCGCCGGTTCGGGAGGCGACGGGAGACGGCGACCAGCACCGCCGGGCGCGGGCCCACGTTGTGCACCGCCCGCAGCGGGAGGCCGACCAGCCACAGCACCGCGCCGCGGGCCAGCCGCCACCGCCTCCCGGTCAGGCCCTCCAGCTCGACGGTGCCGTCCTCGACCACGACCAGGGTGTCGGCCCACTCGGCGGCCACGTAGGGGTGCCGCTCGCCCGGGGCGATGGTGAGGTCGCGGCGGACGAACCGGCTCGGGAGCCGGTCGCCGGCCCGCAGCAGGGGGGCGACGCAGGGAGGAGGTCGGGGCGTGGGGTCGTCCATCGGTCACCTCGTGTGCGGCCGGTCGGGAGGTCGGACGCACCGGGCGCCCGGACCTCATCGGTCCCGGCTGTGACCGACGCCCCCTGGACAGGTGTTACCGGCGGTAGCATCATGGAGCCCCGGATCCCCCGTCCGACGACCGACCCCTTCCCCGAAGGAGCTCCATGAGCACCGCTGTGGCCGACCGCCCCGCCGAGACCGCCCCCGAGGCCCCCACCGTCCAGGCCTCCAACGACCGCACCTTCCCCGTCCGGCGGATCTCGTTCTTCGCCGGTGACGCCGACGACGCCGGCGCCGTCCCCCACCACTTCATGGGCGGCGACATCGTGATGAGCCACGTCGTGGCCGTCCTGTCGTCGCTGTTCCCCGAGGGTGAGGACTACTTCGTCCGCTCGGTGCGCCACTACCGCGACCAGGTCACCGACCCGGTGCTCAAGAAGCAGGTCGCCGGGTTCATCGGCCAGGAGGCGGTCCACGGCCGGGAGCACCGGGAGTTCAACGACCGTCTCGGCGAGCTGGGCTACCCGACCGCCAAGATCGACCGCTTCACCCACAACCGGCTGGCCTTCGACGAGCGCCATGCCCCGCCCAAGGTGCGCCTCGCCGTCACCGCCGCCCTCGAGCACTACACCGCCACCCTGGCCGAGGTCCTCCTGGCCGACGAGCAGGCCCAGGCGATGTTCAGCGAGGACGAGGTCCGCTCGCTGCTGATGTGGCACGCCATCGAGGAGAGCGAGCACAAGGCCGTCGCCTTCGACGTCTACCGGGCCTGTGTGGGCGACGAGAAGCTCCGGGCCCGGGTGATGAACATGGTGACCGTGGCCTTCGTCGGCTCCTCGACGCTCTGGACGCTCTACTCGATCGCCCGCGACAAGGAGTCCCGCCGCGACCTCCGGGCCCTGGGCCGGTCGTTCGCCCGGCTGAAGGACTCGCCGTGGCTCAGCAAGACGGTGCGGAGGCGGATCCGGGACTACAACCGGCCCGACTTCCACCCCGACGACCACGACGCCACCGAGCTGCTGGAGACCTGGCGGGAACGCTTCTTCGGCGCCGAGGGCACGCTCAACGACCACCTGGCCCCGTCCGGGGCCGCTCGGGCCTCCTGATCGGGACCTTGGCCCCTGGCGACCCGGCGCCGGACCGACGATCGTCGAGGCCATGACCGGATCGTCCGACCTCCTCCGCGTAGCCACCATCACCGGCGACTCCGTCGCCCGCGTCGCCCCGACCGCCAGCCTCCGCGACGTCGCCGAGGAGCTCACCCGCCGCGAGGTCGGCCTCACCGTGGTCGGCGACGGCGACCGGCCCACCGGTGTCGTCTCCGAGCGTGACGTGGTCCGGGCCGTGGCCGAGGGGCGCGACCCGGCGACGACCACGGCGGCCGACGTCGAGAGCACCGGCCTGGTGTGGGTCGACGCCGAGGCCACCGTGGCCGACGTGGCCGAGGTGATGATGGAGCACTACGTCCGTCACGTGCTCGTCGAGGACGGCGGCCGACTGGTCGGCGTCGTCTCGGCCCGCGACGTGCTCGGCGTCTACGCCACCGACTGACCCCGGCCCGTCAGGGGACGCTGATCGACGGGAGGACGGCGGCCAGCCCGTCGATGGCGGCCTGCTCGTCGTCCGCCCCGAACGTGTTGAGCGAGATCGACACGTCGCCCTCGTAGTAGGCGGCGAAGGGGCCGATGGCGATGCAGGCGTAGGCGTCGTCGCCGGCGTCGACCTCCACGATCGAGCCCTCGTCGCAGCTGGCGCGGGCCTGCTCGGCGTAGGTCGAGGCGTCGATCGCGATGTCGATGCGGGCCAGGGTGAGGGTCAGCCCGGCAGCGTCCTGGAAGCCGCAGCCCTCGTCGGAGGCGGCGATGACCTCGAAGGGCGACCCGAAGGCCTCGTCGAGCGCCGCGGTGGGCACGAACGGGCACTCGCCGTCGGCGGCGGGCTCGGCCGGCTCGTCGGGCCCGGCCGGGTCGGTGCCGGCCTCGGTGGTGTCGCTGGTGTCGCTGGTGTCGGTGGTGTCGCTGGTGTCGGCGCGGCCGGCGTCGTCGTCGCCATCACCCCCGCAGCCGGTGAGGACCAGGGTGGCGAGCAGGATGGCGGCAGCGACGCGGTGCATGGCCCTGACGATGGCACACCGGCGGCACCGCACCCGGGACGTCGACGGGGGTGCGGTCCCCTTCCCCGGTACGGTGCCTTCCCCATGGCACGACGGAGGAGCAAGCGACGGGGCGATGTCGAGCACGTCGGCCGGGTCACGCTGTCGACCTGTCCGGTGCGGGGTGGCGACCGGCCGTGCGCGCCGTTGAACCGCCTGACGATGTGGCCGGTCGACGGCGGCCCGGTCAAGGAGTGGTGCACGTGCAGCTGCGGGCGTCGGTTCCCGACCTCGCACCCCGAGGCCCGTGAGCACCTCGTGGCCGTCGAGGGGGCCGGCGAGCCCTTCCCCGTCGCCCCCGGGATCAGCGAGACGTGGGCCGGCGAGGGCGTGGCCCCGGCCGACGAGCAGGTCGACCGGGCGGCCGTCGGTGTCGTCCCGGTCGAGACCACCGTCCTCCACCAGCCGACCGAGCCGGTCGGGCGCATCACCCCGGCGGTCAAGGACCTGGGCAAGCACATGGTGAAGGTCATGCACCGGGCGCCCGGTGTCGGGCTGGCCGCCAACCAGGTCGGAGCGCCGCTGCGGATGTTCGTCCAGGTCCACAAGCGGGCCATGCCGGAGGTCGTCGTCGACCCCGAGGTCCGGGCCACGGAGGGCACCTGGACCTACACCGAGGGGTGCCTGTCGCTCGAGGTCGAGGGCACCCACGCCCCGCTCGACCGCCCCAAGTTCCTCCAGGTGCGGGGGCGGACGCTGCACGGCGAGGTCGTCGAGGTCACCGCCGACGAGGTCGTGGCCCGCATCTGCCAGCACGAGATCGACCACCTCGACGGCATCGAGTACGTCCAGCGCCTCGTCGGCGAGCACCACGACCGGGTCTACGACACCATGCGCGACGACGGCATCGACGTCTCCGTCCTCCCCGACCGCCCCTACTGACCGCCCGCCCCGATCTCGGGTCAGGTCAGATCACGACGAGGTGGTCGGGGCCGGCGGCGACGACGGCGGACGACGCGATGGTGGCGTCGAAGGTCACCAGGCGCCCGCCGTGGTGGACGGCGAGGGCGAGGAGGGAGAGGTCCGTGACCTGCTTGGGCCCGTGGACGCGACCAGCATCGACGATGCCCGGGTCGGTGATGCTGACGTCGGCGGCCCAGAACTCGTGCTGCGGGGCGGCGCAGGTGCGGGCCAGGAGGCCGATCGCCTGGCTGGTCGAGATGTCCAGGGGATAGCGGGGCTGGCTGATGATGCGGACGAAGCCGTTCTGGGTGATCGCACACGACGCCCAGCCGTGCTCGACGTGGGCGGCGAACCACTCCCGGGCCCGGGAGTGGTGGCTGTGGCCTCCGTCGTGCATGGCGATCAGGACGTTGACGTCGAGCAGCGCCCTCATTCCCCAGCGTCTTCGATGAGCCGGTCGATCAGCTCCGGTGTCACCACGACGCCGCGGCTCGGGATCGTGGCGAACCCGAAGAAGTCACCTTCGGTCGTGACGTCCTGACCGGTCAGGGCCGTCCGGGCCAGGTCCGAGATCACGGCCCCGGCCGAGCGTCGCTCCCGGCGGGCCAGGTCCTTGACCGCAAGGAGGATGTCGTCCTCGATATCCAGGGTGGTGCGCACACATCAGATGCTATCGCATCACCCTCAGTCGAGGCGGAGGGTGGCGATCTCCCAGGGGCCGAGGGGGAGCGGGCCGTCGAGGCGGGTGAGGGGGCGGCCGCGGAGGTCGGTGCGCCAGCCGGTGCGGTCGAGCTCGACGGTGGTGTCCTCGGCCCCCGGGTTCCACACCCGGACCTCGAGCTTCCCGCCCCGCCGGCGCACGGCGGCCACCTCGGCGCCGGTGACCGACAGGGCGGTGTGGCCGTCGGAGCGGTGCGGGCCCCGGGTCGTGGCCACCAGGAGGGGGACGAAGAGGTCGTCGGCCAGGGCCCGGGGGCTCGTGGCGGCCGCGCCCTCGGACACGGCGAGCCCGTAGCGGACCGTCGTGGTGCCGATCATCTGCGCCCCCGGGGTGGCGACGACCGGGCCGGCGGGGACCGGACGGGTGGTCATCGGCTCCTGCGACAGCAGCCCGGTGCTTCGCAACAGGGTGAGGGCGACCTCACCGGCGCCCCCGTCCTCGATGCCCGTCAGCTCGTACTCGACCACGCCCTCGGTCAGGACGGTCAGCCCGCCGGCGGTGACGTGGTCGCGGGCCGGGTAGGTCGGCAGCGGCATCTCGGTGGGGCCGCCCTCGGCCTCCAGGCCCCGGGTGACGGTGGCGTAGGCGCACCCGGCCGCGGACGTGGTCGCCGGCGTGCGGAGCGGATGGTGCACCCGGAGCCGGTGGTCCTCGCTGCCGTTCGCGACCGTGGTCTCCACTCGCAGGACCGGCTCGCCGGCGTGGAGCGTCAGCACGGTGGAGATCGGCGTCTCGACCGACCCGACCCGCTCGTCGCCGTCGGCCCCGGCCGGCA
>CAYQGF010000269.1:4697-5553 GCA_964416885.1 uncultured Iamiaceae bacterium | reverse complement strand
CGTGCTCGATCCTCAGCCCGTCGGTCGGCCGGGCCCGCATCGACGGCACCGAGGGGTCGATCGAGGTGCGACCGCGGTTCCACCACCCGCACGGGTTCACGGTCCGGCGGCCGGGCGTCGAGCCCGAGGTGGTCGAGCTCCCGCCGGTCGGGCTCGGCTACACGGGCGAGCTGGCCGAGGTCACCGCCGCCGTGCGCGAGGGACGCACCGAGAGCGAGGTCATGCCGCTGTCGACTACGCTCGCGGTCCTGGCCACCCTGGAGGAGGCCGGCGCCCAGCTCGGTGTCCCGTCCCGGACCGAGGACGCGACCGTCGAGGTCTGATCCCCCGGGGCCGGGACCGACACGCCCTGCGACTGATGTGTAGCATTGACGGGCGAGGCTCGCAGGCCGGGGACACCCCCTCCCGTCTCCGGGTTGCGGGCCTCGCCTCTCGAACCCGGTCGTCCCGGTTCCTCGGTCCCGCCGAAGGGGCCGGGACGACCGGGCCGGTCACGCCGCGAGGGTGGCGGCGGCCGTGCCCATGAGGTCGAGGAAGTTGTCGCAGTAGAAGCGCTGGCGCACGGCCTCGGTGGCGTCGCCGAGGCTGGCCTCGAAGCGTTCGATCGGCCGTCGCCCGCCCTCGACGTGGGGGTAGTCGGAGGAGAAGAGGCAGACGTCGGGGCCGGACTGCTCGATGATCCAGCCCACGTCCTCGGTCGGGTAGGGCGTGAACCGCATCTGGCGCTGCACGTACTCGGTGGGCCGGAGGCTGAGGCGCTGGAGGCGTTCCTCGTGGCGGGCGAAGGCCTCGAAGGCCGACTCCATCTGCCGGGTCCACGACGGCACCCAGATCGCCCCCTGCTCGATCACGCCGA
>CAYQGF010000269.1:0-4687 GCA_964416885.1 uncultured Iamiaceae bacterium | reverse complement strand
GTCGGGCGGGACGGGGAGGCCGTTGCGGAAGTAGGCGGCGTCGAACAGGTCGCCGGTGCCGCCGACGTGGAACACGATCGGCACGCCCGCCTCCTGGGCCCGGGCCCACACCGGGTCGAGGCCGACGTGGCTCGGCGAGTGGCCCGGGGGCGCCCCCGACGCCACGAGCAGCGCCGCCGCGCCCATCTCCAACGCCTCGTCGGTCATCGCCACGGCTCGGTCGAGGTCGACGAGCGGCACGTAGCAGCTGGGCAGGAGGCGGGCGTCGACGGCGCAGAACTCGACCATGCCCCGGTTGTGGGCGCGGGCCGCACCGTAGGCGAGGTCGAGGTCGCCGCCGTGCTCCCAGTCGTGGAGCCGCCGGTTGTGGAACGTGTTGAACACGAGCTGGCTGGAGAAGCCGAGCAGGTCGAGGGCGCGGGGCCGGTCCTCGGGCAGGAACGACCCGGTGGCGGCGAAGTTCTTGCGCGTGATGATCTCCGCCTCTTCGTCGGCCCGGTACTCGGCCGACCGGTGCTTGTCGGCCAGCCGGTCGAAGGCGGCGACGAGGTCGCGCTGCTGCTCGGCCGGGTCGCCGGTCTGGCGCAGCTCGTTGCCGCCCGGGTAGTGGAGCGTGGGCAAGCGGTCGCGCACCGAGGGATCGGCGTGGTCGCGGAGCCACGTCGGCGTCTCCATGATGTGGGCGTCGGCGTCGTGGACGACGCGCCCGGTGCTGTACGGCATGGCGTGGCCCCCTGGGTTCAGCCTTCGCCCCGAGTCTGTCGCGCTCGCCACCGCCCTGCTCGGCGTGGTCAGTCGCACCCCTGCACGTCGATCGGATCGCCGTCCTCGACGTGCTCGGTCGCGGTCGAGACATCGAGCACCCCCTCGCGGTCCTCGACCACGGCGCGGGCCGCGGCCTCGACGTCGTCGGCCGTGATGCCCATGCGCCACGACGTCGGGATGTCCTCGGCCCGGAGGAGCTCCTGCATCGTCGGCTGGTCGTCGAAGAGCTCTTCGGCCTCGGCGAAGGAGGCGTCCCGGTCGACGTACTCGGGGCCGACAAGGCCGTCGACTGCCGCCAGGTCGTCGCCGATCGCCGTCACCGTGGCCGGTTCGACGTCGGGGTCGAGGTGGACGAGCAGCACCCGTCCGCCCGGTTCGTCGAGAGCGGCGCAGTAGCCCGGTCGGTCATCGTCACCGCCGAGCGCCGTCCAGGCGACCCCGGCGCCCACTAGCACCGCCACCCCCACGACGGCCCCGACCAACCCCACCCGCTTCGCCCTCATGGCCATCCTCCTGGCGAGCAGGATAGGCGGGACCGTTGGCACCGACGTGTGGTGTCGACCAGGATGGCCGCACGCCGTGCGTGGAGGGGCCACGACGGTCGGGGGAGGGTTTCGTGCGCCGTTCACGTGTCCTGACCGAGGCCATCGATCGCAATGCATGTCTCGGATTCCGAGTTCGGGCCGAGGGGCCAGACTTCGATTGGGGAGGTGTCGGCGCGTCGGAAGGTTGGGATCCCATCGTCGTCATGAACGCCTGGGCCGGTAGTTGGATAATCAGGTTCAGGCGTGACTGGGACGTCGTGACGACGTACTGCCATGAGTAGTGCAGGGCGACGGTGGCGGGTCCCGGGAGCGGTGGCCATAGCTTCAGCAGTTGTCATCGTTCTGACTCTGCTCTTCAATCAATGGCTCGGCAGAGCGGACCTTCACTCGGGAGCAACCGCCACGTCCACGACGGCGGAGCCCACGCAGCCCGCTGACCAGGTTCCGATGGGGGTCGACTTGACCGACGAAGGGCTGATGAGGATCCATGTTCCTCGCTGTCCCTCGGCACAGGTTACGGCTGTTGATTGGACCTATTTCCCCAACCTCAACACATTGTGGTCAATTGATCGCGACGAGGACGGTCCGGCGATCTACGAGTTCACTGTGGGGGTTGCGCCGCCTGGTTTCTCGACTTCAGTCGAGTTTGCAGGGTCGGTTGATGAGGTTCCCGACGATATCCCGTTCTCGTTCATCGCGATCAGGTCGACGGAATCAGGTGAAAGACTGCCGGCCGCGACAGCGAGTGTTCAACTGGATGAGCTGTCGGTCGGATCGATCCGATACCAGCGGAGCGGGGAGCTGCCAAACACGGTTGTCTCGGCTGATGAGTTCCAGGTTGCGGTAGGTTGCTGACGCCGCGTCGGACCGCCGGCAGACGCCCGGGCGCTTGGAGCTGTCAGAAGCAACGGCGTCAATCAGTGGTCAGACTAGTCACGACGGGGTGGGGGATGATGTGCTGAGATCATGGCTTGAGAGTGATGGCCCGTCGTTGGCCGGCGGAGCCTCATTTATCTCTGTGCACATAGATGAGCTTCTGCCCGACGCATTTCGGTCTGCGCCGCTGGAGACTTCCCTTAGTGTGTATTTCGACCTCGCGAATTATGTCGAGGAGTCTGATCAAGCAGAGATCGCTCTACTTGTCATACCGCTCTCGCCAACTCGTCACATGCATAGGCACCCTCCTGCTGTGCTGAAGCCATCTTGGCTCCGACGTATGCCACCGATCCTCTATTTTTGTAGATCGGATTTGTGGTGTGTATGGGGTGACGAAGAGGACTATCGGGTGCCGATAGCGCCTACCTGGTTCCCCGGACATCGTGGTCGCACTCACTACAGGACGTATCGTAGTAGTAAGGCCCGCCAACAGGGCTGGGAGTTCGAGCGAGCATTCTATTTGCATGCTGGTAAAGGGTGGGATCGGGACATCAAGGTGGGAGAGAGTCATTGACTCGTGGGTTATTTATTGATGGTTATTCGGGTGCGGCGCTGTTGACATGATCCAAGCTCGTGGCGATGGAAGACTGGCTGGAAGGGTCTCGGGTGGTCAGCGACATGCGGCGCCGATGTCGGTCACGACCACGACGACACCTCGGACCCAATCGAACCGTGAGGCGCATCGTGGGGCCGGGACCGCGATCGCACTCGGCGGGGACCTCCTCGCCGATCTCGCCGGCCCGCAGCGACTCGAGCTCGTTCGAGCTGCGCCTCGCCGCCCCACCCCGAACTGGGCACCGCAGGACAGACAGATCTCGTCGGACGACGAAAGCCCTCCCCATCGGGGTCGCACAGCGGGCTGCAACCACATGCCGGGCACGCCCGAGAAGCACGCCCGTGTGTGAGGGTCGACGAAGTCTCATCGGTGGCGGGACGGCGGGTGGCCGAGCTGGACGCGGTCGGCGCCATCATCGTCATGGACGAGCACCCGGTGGAGCCCGAGCGGTGACCGATCGGGTGCGGTGATGGGCGAGTTCGTGAGCGTCGTGGCGAAGCGGCACCGGGGGTGGCCGTGGTCGGAGGAATCGGCTGGCATGACTCCGATGTATGGGGAAGATGGTTGGTGCCATCGCTGTGGGGTGCCTCACCATGAGCAGACCGGGCATCTGACCCTGCAACGGCGGCGCCTGATGGTGTCGGGGTGTTGGAAGCCCAATTGGCAGTTCGATGAGATCTGCCTCGACGCGGAGCTGGCTGCTGTGGTCCGGGACCGGTTCGACGTCGAGCTGCGGCCGGTCGAGTGGGCCCGGGCGACGTCGGAGGAGGCGTACCAGATCGTCATCCCGTCGGTGGGTGAGTCGTGGTTCGATCATGTGGAGCTGACCCGGGCGGCCATTGGGGCCCACGGTGTGGCGAGTGTGACGTGCCCGGTGTGTCGTCGGTGGAAGTGGATGCCCCTCCGGCACGAGCTCCTGCCGCCGTTCGTCGGCCTCGACGACGGGTGGCCGGTCGACGTCGCCGGTAGCCCGGAGTGGTTCGGTGACGGCCGGGTGGCGAGCCGGGAGATCGTGGCCCGTCGTGAGCTGGCCGAGCTCCTCGTCGCCGCCAGCCCGAGGGACATCGAGATCGTCCCGGTCCACTGACCTGCCGTGACGTGGCGGTCGGGTTCAGGTGGCGGCGCGGGCGACGGCACCGAACCACGGCATGCGGAGGGCGGTCTCCCAGTCCCAGGTGAGTTCCACCTCGATGTCGGAAAGCACATCGAGTTGTCGGGCCATCTCGAAAGTGCCATCTCGCGGCGGCGATATTACATTGAGGCATGTTCCATGACTGCAGCCAAGAAGCAAAAGGGTCAAGTGACGGCCGAAGAACTGGTCGAGAAGCTTGCCCGGGACCCTGGGTATCAAGCGCGTCGTGCTGTGCAAAGGGCTGAACTGGAGTCTCGGGCCCGTGTTTGGCGGGAGGCCGAGCAACCAATTGTGGCAGACCTGCGCGCCGTGGGCATCGACGTCGCGTCGGTATGGGACCTCGTCAATACGTCCGAGCCCTACCCCGACGCGCTTCCCGTGTTGATGGAGCACTTGGAGCGAGGCGGCTACCCCGACCGGGTCTTGGAGGGTGTGGCGCGGGCGCTGGCGGTCAAGCCGTCCGTCGTCTACTGGGATCGCCTGAAGGCGCTCTATCTGTCGGCCCCGACGCCGGATATGGAGGACGGTTTGGGTGTGGCCTTGGCTGCCTGTGCGACGAAGGCTCAGCTCGATGATCTCATCGAACTGTTGGACGCACCTGGTCGCGGAGGTTCACGGATCTTTTTCCTGCGACCGATATCGAAGCTTGGCGGCGAGCCTGGTCGCCAGATCGTCGAGTCGCTGGTGGACGACGAGGCTCTTGGCCGCCAAGCGAGAGTCCTCCTGCGGCGGCGACGATAGTTCGAGGATGTG
>CAYQGF010000268.1:0-5604 GCA_964416885.1 uncultured Iamiaceae bacterium | reverse complement strand
CCTCCCGCCCCGCTGATCGCGGCCCCCGGGCGGGGCCGCTCGCGGGCGCCTAGCTCACCGAGGCGTCGTAGATCGACTGGATGGCGCGATCGAGGGTGCCGTCGAACTCCGCCTGCGACTGCTGGGCCGAGAGGCCCTCGGTCAGGGCACGGGAGAAGCTGGCGATGACACCCGGGTTCCGGCTCAGGCGGGCGTTGGCCTCCTCCCGCGTGTAGCCACCGGAGAGGGCGACGACCCGGACCACGTTCGGGTGGTCGACGAGGCCCTGGTAGAAGCCGTCGGTCTCGGGGAGGGTCAGCTTGAGCATGACCAGCTCGTCGGGGCCGAGGGCGTCGAGCTGGGCCCGGATGGCGGCCTCGAGGAGGCCCTCGGCCTCGGCCTTGGACGGGCTGTGGATGTCGACCTCGGGCTCGATGATCGGCACCAGCCCCGCGGCGACGATCTGACGACCGACCTCGAACTGCTGGTCGACGACGGCGTTGACGCCCTTCTCGTCGGCGGTCTTGATGACCGAGCGCATCTTGGTGCCGAACATGCCCTTGGCGACGGCCCGCTCGAGCAGCTCGTCGAGCCCGCCGATCGGCTTCATGACCTGGGCGCCGTCGGCCTCGTCGGCCAGGCCCTTGTCGACCTTGAGGAAGGGCACGACCTGCTTGGTGCTCCACAGGTAGTCGCCGGTGTCGACCCCCTCGACCTGACGGTCCATCGTCATCTCGAAGAGGATCGCCCCGAGGACGCGGTCGCCACCGAAGCTGGGGCTGGTCACGATGCGGGTCCGCATCTCGTGGATGAGGTCGAACATGGCGGCCTCGCCGTCGTAGGACCCCTCCTCGATGCCGTACAGCTTGAGGGCCTTCGGCGAGCTGCCACCGCTCTGGTCGAGGGCGGCGACGAATCCGTCGCCCTGGCGGACCTTCTCGAGCTGCTGCGTGTTCATGGCGCGGGTTCGTCCTCACGTCGGTCGCGGTCGGTGCCTCATCTTGGCCGACCGAACCGACGGGGTGAGAACCCGCACGTTCCCCTTTCACCTCCTCACCGCCCCGCTCCCGACGCCTCCTCGACCCGGTCGACCGCCCGCTGGACGGCACGGCTGGCCCTCCGCTTCTGGCTGGCCAGGACCACGGTCTCGGCCAGGACCTCGGTGCGGCTGGCGGTGGTGCCGCCGGCCCGGAAGAAGCGGCGGCGGACCCGACCGGTGACCAGCACCTCGGCCCCGGTGGTGAAGCCTTCGGCCGACGCCGGGGCGCCGAACCAGGCCACGGGCACCGACTCGGCCGGGCCGGCCGGGGGTCGGACGGTGACCTCGTAGGCCACCAGGCTGTCGCCGGAGGGAAGCTCGCGACGGACGGGAGGGCTCGACAACGAGCCCCGCAGGAACACGACGTTCATGACGTCACCTCACTCGGGAGGGGGATGCGGTGAGGGGGAAGTGACCGGAACGTCGTCACCGACGTCCCGTGGACCGCACCCTACGCCGAGGGTGTGACACTCATACTCGTGGGGTCCCCGGTTGGGGTCGGGTCTGACCCTGGGTGCGACTGGCTTCGTGTCTTGTCGCTGATCTGTCGGCCTGGCCTTGGCCGGGGACGCGCACCAGCCCGTCGGGCCGGACGTGACCTGATAGGAGCCTTGCCAGACCACCATGAGTGTCCTGTCCGACCGTCCCGGCCGGTGGTGCCCTTCCAACCATCGAGCAAGAAGGACACCTCAAGCATGGTCGAACAGCCACGAGCCGTCTACGGCGGTGTCGACACCCACAAGGAGCTCCACGTCGCCGCGGCCGTCGACGAGGTAGGCCGCGTCCTGGGCGCCGAACGGTTCAACGCGACCGCGGCGGGCTACCGGGCGCTGCTGGTCTGGATGGCCCGACACGGCCAGTTGGCCCGGGTCGGCATCGAGGGGACCGGCAGCTACGGGGCCGGCCTGGCCCGCCACCTCAGCGCCGCTGGCATCGAGCTGGTCGAGGTCAACCGACCGAACCGCCAGATGCGACGGCGGCGAGGCAAGAACGACACCGTCGACGCCGAAGCCGCCGCCCGAGCAGCCTTGAACGGTGATGCCACCGCGGTCCCGAAGGCCGGCGACGGGACCGTGGAGGCCATCCGGGCCACCCGGGTCGCGTTCGCATCGACCCGGGCCACCCGCACACGCGTCGCCAACCAGATGCGCGACCTGGTCGTGACCGCCCCAGCCCGGCTCCGAGCCAACCTCGAGGTGCTCGACACCACCGCCCTGGCCCAGCGGGCTGCCCGGTACCGGCCCGGCGACGTCACCGACCCGACCGAAGCGACCAAGGCCGCCCTGCGCACCCTGGCCCGCCAGCACCAGATCCTCACCGCCGACCTCGACGAGCTCCGCGACCGGCTCGACGAGCTCACCGCGCAGGCCAACCCGGCGCTGCGCGACGCCGTGGGCATCGGCCCCGACGTCGCGTCGATCCTGCTCGTCGCCGCCGGCGACAACCCACACCGCATCACCAGCGACGCCGCCTTCGCGGCCCTCTGCGGCGCGTCACCGATCGAGGCATCATCGGGCAAGCACGTCAGCCACCGGCTCAACAAGGGCGGCAACCGCGACGCCAACCACGCCCTCTGGCGCATCGCGATGGTCCGCATGACCTGCCACCAGCCCACCAAGGACTACGTCACCCGACGACGAGCCGAGGGCAAGAGCCAACGGTTCATCATCCGCTGCCTCAAGCGCTACATCGCCCGCGAGGTCTTCCACCTCCTCACCACGCCACCCGCCACCCCACACAACCACCAACAGCTCCGCACCACCCGCATCGCCGCCGGCCTCAGCCTCACCGACGTCGCCACCGCCCTCGGGACCTGGCCCGCCCGCATCAGCGAGCTCGAACGAGGAACCAAGCCCAACACCAACCTCGCACCCCGCTACCGCGACTGGCTCAACCACCACCTATCACCACTTGACGCCCCATAGGAGCATCAACGAAGCCCGGCCTCCGACGCCCCTCCTACGAGAGAGCGGCCAGACGGCTCCGGACGTCGGCGAAGTCCCCGTCGACCCCCGCGACCCAGGCGAACAGCTCTCGGGCCCGGCTGACGTCGCCGGCCCGCTCCCGCAGGTCGGCCAGGGCGTAGGCCGTGCGCAGGTGGTGCTCCTTGGCCCGCTTGCCCCGCGGCGCCGCCTCCAGGAGGCGGATGGCATCGGCCAGGCGGCCCCGGTCGGCGAGCGAGCCGGCGGCCACGATGCGGCCCTCGGCGACCAGCTCGGCGCTCGGGGACGCCACGCGCAGCTCCTCCCACAGCTCCTCGGCGTCGGTGTGGCGGCCCACGGCCCGGTAGCAGTCGGCCAGCACGGGATGCTGGTCGAGCTCGCCGGTGAGGTCCCGGAAGGCCTCGAGCTCCTTGGCCGCCGGTCGCCACCGGCCCAGTTGGTAGAGGGTGAGCCCCAGCAGCTCGCGCACCGAGGCCGCGCCCGGCGCCTCCTCGGCGATGGGGCGCAGGATGCGGCGGGCATCGTCGAGCTGGCCGTTGGCGAAGGCGCGCGCCGCCTCGCCGACCCGCTCGGTGAACCGCTTGGCCTTGGCCGGTGGCAGGACCCGGGCCAGCTCCCCCTGGACCAGGTCGGTGTCGATCGGGGCCGCCGCCCGCCGACGCCGCTTCGTCGGCTCCGGTGCGGGCCCGTCCTCCCGGACCCAGATCTCGCGCTCCCGGTTCGGGGGCGAGCTCGGACGTTCGTCGCGACGAGACCGATCGTCGGGGGCCGGTCGGCGGTCCCGCCCCGGCGGCCCGGCGTCCCGGCGCCCGGCGGGGCCCCGCTCCGGCCCTCCGGCGCCACTGGTCCGGGGCCCGGGCCGACCGTCGGGCCCATCCCAGCGACCCTTGGTGACGGGGCGCCCGTCCTGGGTCAGGCGCCGGGGGTTGCCCCGGTCGTCCCGGCCCGAACCACCGCGCACGTCGTCGCCCATCCGGCCCGCACCGCGGCGGGCCACGCCGCCCCAGCCGCGCGCCGCCCCGGCCCGCTGAGCGGCCTGGCTGGCGCTCTCGGGGCGCTCCCGCCGGTCGTTCCCTCGTCGCTCCCCCGACCGGGGTCGCCCCGCCCCGCCCCGCCCCGGGCCCGTGGGGCGCCGGCCGTCGTTCGCACGCGGCCCACCAGGGCCCCGGCCACCCGACCGGTTGCCGGGCCCACCGCCGGGACCGCGCCGGGGACCGCCGGAGCCCCGGGGCGCCGGCGACGACCGACGGTCGCCCCCGCGGCCCGCACCCGCGCCGTCGACCCGCCGGCGTGGCCTGTCGGCCCGAGGGTCGTCATCGTCGTCGGGCCGAGCCATCCGGGCACCCTAGGGCGCACCGGGCGGGGAGCCGACACCGACGGTCTCGTCCCGGCCCCGAGGCCTGGCCGGGACGACCGGCCACTGCGTCCCGGCGCGGCCGGTCAGCAACCCGACGGGCGAATCGACGCCTCCAGCACGGCGATCGCCCCTCGCGAGTGGGCGCTGTCGGCCGCGCCCCCCGTCTGGAGCAGCGCGATCAGGAGCGCGATCACGACCGTCTCGAGCCCGGCCGCCATCAGCTCCGGGTCGATGTCGTGCCGCACCGTCCCGTCCCGCTGGCCCCGGCGCAGCGCCTCGGCGATGCCCTGCTGGAGCTGGACCTCCGAGGGCAGCACCGCGAGCCGCTCCGCGCCCGAGCCCTCCTGGCCGTCGAGCACCCGCCGGGCCAGCGGATGGGCATCGAGGCTGGCGGCCAGGCGGACGAACACCCCGGCGAAGTCGCCGTCGAACCGGCCCGCCAGGAGCTCCGGCAGGGCGTCGGAGATCAACCCGGCCACGTCGAGGTCGACCGCGGCCTCGAACAGCGCGGCCTTCGACGGGAAGTAGGCGTAGACCGCACTCGGGGACACACCCACCTCGCGGGCGATCGCCGGCACCGACGTGCTCCGGAACCCGACCGTCGCGAACTGCCGCACCGCGGTGGCGAGGACGGCCTGGCGGGTCCGGTGCCCCTTCCCCTCCACCCCGACCGGATCGACCGAGGGGCTGCTCCCGCGGCCGTCCTGATGCACCCGCCGAGCATACAACCTGTCGGATCACCCGAATCCGTCAGATCGACTACCGTGGGAGCATGACGACAGCAACCATGCCGGAGCGGCCCGGTCCCCTCGAGCCCGCGGCCGCCCGCGACCGCCGTACCGCCCGGGTCGAGCGCCTCAACACGGCGTCGGCCCGTCGGGTCATCGAACCCGATGTCGATGTGGCCGGCGAGGTGGGTGAGGGCGCCGTCCTCCCCCGTCACCTCGTCTCGGTCGCCGGGCTCGACCTCGACCTCACCGACGAGCAGTGGGCGACGCTCAGCCGGGAGGAGGTGGCTTCGATGTACGACGCCGGCATCCGCTTCGAGGCCACGCTGATGGCCAACTTCGGCCGCAGCATCGCCTACCGCGACGACCTCACCGACCCCCGGGTCACCTACATGCTGCACGAGATCGGCGAGGAGACCCGCCATTCGCGCTTGTTCATCCGGGTGGTCGACCAGATCCGCCCCACGGCCGACAACCCGCTCTCCGGTCCGCTGTTCTCCCTGCTCGACCGGCTCGTCGAGGGCTGGGTCCTGCGCCACGACGCCGTCTTCATGGTGA
>CAYQGF010000267.1:0-5605 GCA_964416885.1 uncultured Iamiaceae bacterium | reverse complement strand
CCTCGACCGACGATGGACGCGGGCGCCCCCACCGACGACGACACCCCGGCGCTCGCCGTCGACCGGTCGCCCCGGACGATCCTCCTCGTCCTGCTGCTGGGCCTGTTCTCGGTCAACGTGACGGTCACGATCCTGGCCGTCTCGATCCCCCGGATCTCCACCGACCTGGGCGCCTCGCAGGGCACGATGACCTGGGTCGTCAGCGGGCCGATCCTCGCCTTCGGCATCATCGGCCCCGCCGTCGGCAAGCTCGGCGACCTGTGGGGCCAGCGCCGGGTCTTCCTGTTCGGGCTGGCCGGCGCCGCGGTGAGCGCGGCCGCCAGCGCCGTGGCCTGGAGCGCCGGGTCGCTGATCGCCTTCCGCGTCCTCGCCGCGGCCCAGGGCGCAGCCACCGGACCGGCCAGCTTCGCCCTGATCGCCCTGGTGTTCCCTCGCTCCCAGCGGGTCAAGGCCCTCGGGTGGTGGTCGATGGTCGCGGCCGGCGGCCCGGTGGTCGGCGTGGTGCTCGGCGGGCCGCTGGTGTCGGCGCTCGGCTGGCGGGCGATCTTCGCCGGTCAGGTGCCGATCGTGCTCGGTGCCCTGGTGATCGCCGCTCGGGTGCTGCCCGAGACGCCGCGGCGCCCGGCCTCGAGCTTCGACTGGGGCGGCGCCCTCCTGCTCGCGTTCTCGGCCACGCCCCTGCTGCTCGCCATGAACCTGGCGCCGAGCCACGGCTGGGGCGACCCGCTGGTCATCGGCGGCATCCTGACGGCGCCGGTCGCGGCGCTGCTCTTCCTGCGCCACGAGGCCCGCACCGCCAACCCGTTGCTCCCGACCCGCTACCTGCGGCGTCGCAACTTCGCCCTGCCGATCCTGATGCTCGGGCTGCTCAACGCCACCTACATGGGCAGCTTCGTGCTCACGCCGCTGCTGATGCAGAACGTCCTCGGCTTCGACGAGACCCGGACGGGCCTGGTGTCGACCGCTCGCCCCATCGCCTTCGCCATCGCTGGGCCGCTCGCCGCCCTGGTTGTCCATCGGCTGGGGGAACGGCTGGCCGGGATGGCCGGTGCCGCCTCGATCGTGGCCTCGATGCTGTGGATGGCGTTGGTCGGGCCCGACAGCCCGGCGCTGATGATCGTCGGCGGCCTGGCCCTCGCCGGCATCGCCATGGGCGTGTCGAACCCGGCGATGGCCGCCACCGTGAGCCATTCCGTCGACGAGGCCGACCTCGGTGTCGCCGGCGCGGCCCAGCAGATGATCTCCCAGGTCGGTGTGACCTTCGGGATCCAGCTGATGCAGACGGTGCAGCAGGTGCGCGAGCCGGTCGTGGGGCTGGCCGCGAGCTACTCGCACGCCTACCTGGCGGCCGCGGTGATGGCCGGGTTGTGCGTGGTCGCCGCCTCCGGTGTCCGCCGCTCGGCCCGGGTGCCCACGCCGGCCTCGGTGCCCTCGTCCCGACGGCCGGCCCTCTCGCCCCCTGAGCCGGCCACCCTCACCGACTGACCCGCCACCGCAGCGCGACCGACGTCAGGTGTCTGACACCTAACGTCGTGTCCTTGACCTCGAACCGTGCCCGGCGCTGGCCCACGTTGTCCGCTCTCACCGGGCTGGCCGTCGCCCTCGCGCTCGCGACGACGTCCTGCACGGGTGAGGACGGCCCGGACGCCGACCGGGCGCGCCCCGCCTCGTCGGAGCCGGCCCCGGCTGACCCGACCGTCTCGGTCGGGTCGACGGCGGTGCCTCCGGCGGCCACCGAGCCGGTGCCGTCCGAGGACTTCGCCACGGCGCGCCGTCGACTCGAGCCCGTCGTGGCCCGGGCTCAGGTGCCCCCTGCGGTCGCTGACTGCCTCTACCACGATGCGGCGATCGCCCCCGAGGTCACCGAGGGTGTGGATGCCGACGACCCCGAGACGTGGGCGCCGGTCCTCGACGTCGTGGCCCGGTGCAACCAGGTCGTGGTCGCCGCGCCCGCTTTCGCCGAGGAGCAGCAGCGCGCCGCTGGCGGGAGCTTGACCGAGGAGCAACTGGCCTGCCTCCGCGACGGCTACGCCGGCCTGTCCCCGGAGGAGCTGCAAGCCATCACCGACAACGCCCTCGCCCCGGGCCCCGATGCCACCGACCCGACGGAGGTGGTGGCGATCATCGAGCGGTGCGGGGTGGACCGAGGTCGTTGAGGCGCACCCGGCCCCGTCCCTCACTACGCTGGGCGTTCGGCCGATGTCACCGATGGCATCTGGCCGGGGGGAGGGCACGTGGTGACGAACGGCAACGACGATGCCGGCGTTGGCCGGAGGGGTCGGCGACGGAGGCGGGCGGGGCGCGCCCCGGTGACGTTGGCGGTCGTGGGGGCCCTCCTCGCGGTGCTGCTGCCGCTGGCCTCCCCGCCCGTGCCGGCGGCGGCCGAGCCGGTGTCGGCGGTCGATCAGCGGTTGACCCAGCGGGTCGGCGTCCCCCAGGCCTACGACCGGACCCCGGTGTCGGACTCAACGGTGACGATCGACCGGGCCGGGGACACCCTGGCCTGGGTCGAGCAGTACCGGTCGCCGCAGGACCGGTACTGGGTGATGGACGAGGGCACCCCCACCGAGGAGCCGGACCTCCAGGAGCTCGACGTCCCGGGGCCGCCGACCAACCTGTGGGGCGGCAGTGACCTCAGCGGCGACGGCCAGACGTTCGTCGCCACCTATCGGGTCGACAACGAGACGCTGGACGACTGTGCCCGTGACGACTACGACCCCGATGTCGGCATCCATTACTGGGACAACCAGGTCGTCCGTTGGCAGCGGTCGACGACGAACGGCGACTTCGGTGATCCCGAGCTGATCAGCGGCAGCACCGAGCCGACGAGCCTCGGCTGCGACGACCACGGTCAACACCCCGACGACCCCAACGGCCCGGCCTTCATGGGCCGTGGCGGCGACGGCCACAGCTACCAACCCTCGGTCTCCGGCGACGGCTCGGTGGTGGCGTTCACCTCCTATGCCCGCGACCTGGGCCCGACGCCACCGCTGTCCCACTATCAAGGGATCTACGTCTGGCGTGAGGGCGTCGGCATCGAAGCCATCGCCCCCGGGCTCGACGATGATTCATCCGAACCGGAGGTCTCGGCGGATGGCGAGTCGGTGGTCTTCGTCTCACGAGCTTCGAACGTGGTCCTGGGCTACGACCCTGGTGGCAAGTGGGCGGTCTACCTCGCCCGTCTCGAGGGCGCGACGTGGAACGTCGAGCTGGTGTCGACCAATACGGCCGGTGACCCGCTGGACAGCCCGTCGTGGGGGGCGGCGTCGTACAGCCCGGCGGTCAGCGGTGATGGCTCTCGTGTCGCGTTCGTGAGCGAGATGGACAACATCGATGCGGACGTCGCGTCGACAGAGGAGCCGGCGGTGGTGGTCAAGGACCTCGGCAGCGGGGTGACGCGGGTCCTGCGAAATCGCGAGGCCACCCCGAAGGCGCAGTACATGGGGAGCACCGTGGGAAGGCCGGCCCTCTCCGAGGACGGTGCGATGCTGGCCGTCTACGGGGCTGCCTCGAACGGCGGCGCGACGTCCCGAGCGACGGCGGCGGAGGGCCCGGAGCCCGATCGGCTTGCGCTGTTCGACGTCGACAAGGCCCTCAGCCCGCTCGCCGAGTCCCGCCGGACGGCGCGGGTCACCCGACAGCGGTACGAGAGCTTCGCCAACGACGGCCAGAACGTGACGCTCGCGGGCGAAGAGGCGGAGTACCTGGTGGCGTTCGACGCCAACCGCGGCCCCACCGGTCGTCATCGCCGCGAAGGTCGTGGCATCTACCTGGTGCGGCAGTCGACCTCGGCGCCGTCGGTGACCCGCGGGTGGCACGGCGACCCGGTCGACACCGCGAGCGGGTCCTTCGCCCACACCGAGACCGACCTGGGGGCGCCGCCCGGGGCCGGCCCGGCGAGCGTCTCGCGGTCCTACTCGTCGGTGAGCGATGCCGTGGGCGTCTTCGGGGCGGGCTGGATGAGCGAGGTCGACACCCGTCTCGACGTCGACGGTGAGATGGCCACCCTGACCTTCCCCGACGGGAGCACGGCCCAGTTCCAGCGGGACGACGTCAACTCGACCTGGCAGGTGGCGGGGCCGCACCGCTACGTGCTCTACGACGACTGGCCGGTCCACGTCGTGTGGAGCCCGTCGGGCGACGCGATGTGGTTCGACGATGCCGGCCAGCTCGTCGCCCGTTACCCGACCACGGGGCCGTCGGTCGAGGTCACGTGGGACGACGGCGCGCCGACCGGGATCGCGACGTCGACCGGGTACGAGGTCGCGTTCGTCGACGACACGACCTGGGACGCGAACGGCACCCCGGCTCCCGGCGGCGACGGGCTGGTGGACGCGGTCGAGTCCAGCGACGGCCGTCGGGTCGACTTCACCTACGTCGAGACGGCGAGGGGCACCGTGCTGGCGTCGGCGAGCCGACCCCACGCGATCGGGCAGGCACCGGGCACCTACGGGGTCCGCAGCTACGAGATGGACGGCCCGCTGTTGACTCGGATCGTCGACCAGGTCGATGCCACCCGCACCCACGTCGTGGTGGACAACACCTATGACCGTCGAGGCCGGGTCGTGGAGCAGGTGAGCGACACCGGTGACGTGTTGGCCTTCGCCTACGGGAAGAAGCCGGACCCGTTCGGGGTGCTCGTCGACGCCTCGGGGTTCACGACGGTGACGAACGAGGCCTCGGGGGACGTGACGGTCTACGAGTACGGCCCGACCGGTGAGGTGGTCGGGGTCACCGACGCGCTGGGGGGCTCGGTCAGCCGGGGTTGGTACGGCGACCAGCCCTCGGCGTCGCAGAGCCGGTCGGGGGTGGCGACCGACTACCTCTACGACGACGCCGGGCGCCTGGTCGAGGTGACCGAGACCGTGGGCACCGAGACCCGCACGGTGCAGGCGCTCACCTACGTGGTGGCGGACTCCGAGCTGGACGCGCGGACCGACGATCGGGTGGCGACGAGCACCGACGCCGCCGGGGTGACCACCACCTACTCCTACCCGGAGTGGCCGCTGCTGCCCGAGGAGGTGTCGACGCCGTGCGACCCGGCGTCGACCGACCCCGGCCGGCCCTGCCCACCTTCGGGGCTGGCCACGACGACCTTCACCTACTACGACGACGAGCTGTCGGCGGGCCTGGTGGAGACGGTGACCGACCCGGACGGGGTGGTCGCCGAGTACACGTACCACCCGGACCGGACGGTGGCGACGGTGACGACCTTCGACGGCGCCACCGAGATGGTCACCGAGACCACCCGGGACCGGCTGGGCGACCTGAGCTGGGACGTGACCAACCCGCTGGTTGTCGAGCGGGTGACGACCACGTCGCCGTCGCAGACCGGGTCGATGTCACCCGCGGCGCAGGTCGACCTGTACGACGCCGAGGGCCGGCTCGTCGAGTCCCGGGGCCCTCTCTACGATGGTGTGACGCACCTGGCGACGATCTACACCTACGGACTCGACGGCGAGATGACCGCGTCGACGGACCCGTCGGGGTCGATGACTACCTATGAGGTGGCGCGTCCCGGTGACCCGGGCTGGTCCGAGGCGCCGGGCATCGCCGAGGTTCGGACCGTCACCGACCCCGATGGCGTCGCCGCGATCACCAAGAC
>CAYQGF010000266.1:0-5617 GCA_964416885.1 uncultured Iamiaceae bacterium | reverse complement strand
CGGCGAAGAGGTGGCTGGCGTCGTGGGGGCCGGGGCCGGCCTCGGGGTGGTGCTGGACGCTGAAGGCCCGTTCGGACGGCAGGGCGAAGCCCTCGCACACCCCGTCGTTCAGGTTGACGTGGGTCATCTCCGCCCCCGACGGCAGGGTGTCGGCCGCCACCGCGAAGTTGTGGTTCTGGCTGGTGATGTCGATCTGGCCGGTGCGGATGTCGCGCACCGGGTGGTTGCCGCCGTGGTGGCCGAACGGGAGCTTCACCGTGTCGGCACCGACGGCCAGGCCGAGCACCTGGTTGCCCAGGCAGATCCCGAACAGCGGGACCTCACCCAGCAGGCCCCGCACCGCGTCGGCCACGTAGGGGACCATCTCGGGGTCGCCGGGCCCGTTGGAGAGGAACACGCCGTCGGGCTGGCGGGCCAGGACGTCCTCGGCCGGGGTCGAGGCCGGGACGACCTCGACGGTGGCCAGGGTCGAGAGGTGGCGGAGGATCGTGGTCTTGATGCCGAGGTCGTAGGCGACGACCCGGCGGGGCCCGGAGCCGACCGTGTAGGCCTCCGGCGTGGTGACCTGGGCGACCAGGTCGACGCCGTCGGTGCCGGGCTCGGCGGCGGCCGCGGCCCGCAGCGTGGCCTCGTCGACGACCGAGCCGTCGGGGGCCTCCCCGAGCGCCCCGAAGGCGCCGGGCACCGCGCCGCGGTCGCGGATGTGGCGGGTCAGGCGCCGGGTGTCGACGCCGCCGATGCCGGGGACGCCGTGGGCGACCAGCCAATCGTCGAGGTCACCCTCGCTGCGCCAGCTCGACCGACGCCGGGCCGGTTCCCGCACCACGACACCCCGGCAGAAGGGCCGGCGGGCCTCCTCGTCCTGGCGGGTGACGCCGTAGTTGCCGATGTGCGGGTACGTGAAGGTGATGATCTGACCGGCGTAGGACGGGTCGGACATCACCTCCTGGTAGCCGGAGAGGACGGTGTTGAACACCACCTCGCCGGTGGCGATGCCGTCCGGCGGGGTGGCGCCGAGGGCCTCGCCCTCGAACACCTCGCCGTCGGCCAGCACCAGCAGGGCGGGCCGGACCTCGCGCCGGCTCCGTGCGGTCTGCTCCGCTCGCGGACGCTCGCTCACGGGCACTGCTCCCGGCGCACGAAAAAGCCCCCTGCCGAGCGGCAGAGGGCGAAGCGATGAGATCTCACGTGTGGCTCCTGATCGTGCAGGCCTCACGGGACCCGCTTCACGATCAGGCTCCGAAGCTAGCAGCCACCCACCGTCGACGACGACCCGTTTCCCGGCCGGGCGGTGGCGCTCCCGTCGGGCACGATGGAGGGATGAGCACCGAGATCGCCGTCGTCGAGGAGTTCCTCCGGCACCTCGAGCGGCTGGACCTCGACGCCGCCCTGGCCCTGATGAGCGACGACGCCACGTACCAGAACGTCCCGCTGCCGATCGACCGGGGCAAGCCGGCGGTGCGCCGCACCCTGGAGCGGATGATGGGCGCCGGCAGCGGGTTCCAGGTCGTCAACCACAACATGGCCGCCAACGGCCCGGTCGTGCTCACCGAGCGCACCGACATCCTGTCGATCGGGAAGGTCCACGCCGCCTTCTGGGTGTGCGGCACCTTCGAGGTCCACGACGGGCGCATCACCCTCTGGCGCGACCGGTTCGACTGGGTCGACTTCTCGCTGGCGTGGGTGCGGGGCGGGGGCAAGGCCCTCCTCGCCGTGTACCGGTCCCGCCGTGGGTGACCTGCTGATCGTCAGCGGGCCACCCGGCGCCGGCAAGTCCACCATCGCCGCCGCCGTGGCCGACCGGGCCCCGCGGAGCTTCCTCGTCCAGGGCGATGCCTTCTTCGGTTTCATCCGGACGGGTGGGATCGACCCCTGGCTCCCGGAGTCCGACGCCCAGAACGCCGTGGTCACCGCCGCGGCCGGCGCCGCGACGGGTCGCTTCGCCACCGCGCCCGACGCGGCCGTGGTCTACGACGGCGTCGTCGGCCCCTGGTACCTGCCCACGTTCCTGGCCCACGCCGGCGTGGGGGCGTGCAGCTACGCAGTCGTGCTCCCAAGCGTCGAGGAGTGCGTCGAACGGGTCCGCACCCGGGTCGGCCACGCCTTCGTCGACGAGGCCGCCACCCGCCACATGCACGCCGAGTTCGCGACCGCCACGATCGAGCCCCGGCACCTCTTCCCGAACCCACCCGGTGCCTTCGACCAGACCGTCGAGGCCATCGTCGCCGCCCACGCCGCCGGCACCCTCGCCACTCTCCCGGTCTGATGCCCATCGGGCGGCGGGCGCGGCGGGTCGGGCTGGGCGTGATCGGGGCGCTCGTCGTGGTCGTACTGGTGGGGCTCGGGGTGTGGCGCCTCTACTGGCCGCACCACCGCCCCGCGCTCCGGGCCGGGGAGCACTACGGGGTCGACGTCTCGAACCACCAGGGCGAGATCGACTGGGAGGCGGTGGCGGCCGACGACGTCTCCTTCGCCTACCTCAAGGCCACCGAGGGCGGCGACCACGTCGACGCCCGGTTCGCCGAGAACCGGGAGGCGGCCCGCGCCGCCGGGGTCGAGGTCGGCGCCTACCACTTCTTCACCCTGTGCCGGCCCGGCGCCGAGCAGGCCGAGAACTTCCTCGCCACCGTCCCCGACGACATGGACCTGCCGCCGGCCCTCGACCTGGAGCTGGGCGGCAACTGCGCGGCCCGCCCGCCGGCCGAGGACGTCCAGCGGGAGGTCCAGGCCTGGCTCGACACGGTGGAGGAGGCGACTGGCCGGCCCGTGGCCCTCTACGTCCTCGACGGCTGGGACCACCTCTACCCCCGCGACGACCTCGCCGGCCCGGACCGTCCGCTCTGGAGCCGCCGCATCGGCCCCTTCCGCCCGAGCGGCGACTGGCTGCTGTGGCAATACACCGGCGAGGCCCGGGTCGACGGCATCGACGGCCCCGTCGACCTCAACGTCGGCCGGACCGGGGCCGGTTAGCCCACCGGGACGACGGCGACGTCAGTGCGGGCGGGGCACCGGCTCCTAGCGCTGGGGCTCGGCGTCGATGACGACGGGTTCGCCGGCGAAGACCGTGTGCCGGACCCGGCCCCGCAGGGTGCGCCCGACGTAGGGGATGTTCCGGCTCCGGCTGGCGGTCTGGCCGGCCTGGACGGTCCACTCCGCCGACGGGTCGATCACGCACAGGTTGGCCGGACGCCCGGCCTCGACCGGCCCCCCCTGGGAGCCGCTCAGCCCGGCGACCGCGGCGGGCCGCCACGACATGCGGGCGAGCACCTCCTCGATCGGCAGGTCGAGGACGGCCAGGGCCACACCGAGGGCGAACTCGAGCCCGAGCATCCCCGGCGGCGCCTCGTCGAAGGGCTCGTCCTTGCTCTCGGGCGTGTGGGGCGCGTGGTCGGTGGCGATCACGTCGAGGGCGCCCGACACCACCCCCGCCCGCACCGCGTCGACGTCCTCGGCCGTGCGCAACGGCGGGTTGACCTTGAACACCGGGTCGAACGAGGCGCACTCGGCGTGGGTGAGCAGCAGGTGGTGCGGCGTGGCCTCGGCGCTGATGGCCAGGCCCGAGGCCCGGGCCTCGGCGATCATCGCCACCGACCCGGCCGTCGACATGTGCTGCATGTGGACGCGGGCACCGGTGAGCCGGGCCAGGGCGATGTCGCGGGCCACCATCGCCTCCTCGGCGGCGTGGGGCTGGCCGGCGATCCCGAGCCGGGACGACCACTCCCCCTCGTGCATGTGACCGCCGGCGGCCAGCGAGCTGTTCTCGCAGTGCTGGGCCAGGACGACGTCGTGGGGCAGGCCGACGGCGTACTCCATGGCCCGCCGCATCAGCTGGTCGTCCTGGACACCGGTGCCGTCGTCGGTGAACAGGCGGACGCCGAGCTCGGCCATCTCCCCCATCGGCGCCAGCCGCTCACCGGCCCGGTCGACGGTGATCGCCCCCGAGGGGTGGACGGCGCACAGGGCGCTGCGGCCCAGGTCGAGGATCTCCCGCACCACGGCGGCGGAGTCGATGGCCGGGGTGGTGTTGGGCATGGCGACCACGGCGGTGAACCCGCCCAGGGCGGCGCAACGGCTCCCGCTCTCGACCGTCTCGGCCTCCTCCTTGCCCGGCTGGCGGAGGTGGGCGTGGAGGTCGACCAGGCCGGGGGCGATGACGCAGCCGCCGGCGTCGAGGACCCGCGCCCGCGACGCGTCCGGCCCGTCGAGGCCGTCGCCCACCGCGGCGATGGCACCGTCGACGACGAGGACGTCGGCGCGGCGGCGCCCGGTGGCGTCGACGACCTCGCCACCACGGATCAGGACGGGCTCAGACACCGAGGGCCTCCGGCGAGGGGTCGATCGCCGCCTCGGCCCGCACCTCGCCGGCGAGCAGACGGAACAGGACGGCCATGCGCACGGCGACGCCGTTGCGGACCTGGTCGAGGATCACGGCCCGACGGTCGTCGGCCGCCTCGGGGGCGATCTCGACGCCCCGGTTCATCGGGCCGGGGTGGGTGATGACCACGTCGTCGCCGAGCCGCCGCAGCCGCTGGTGGGTCAGGCCGTAGCGGGCCGTGTACTCCCGCAGCGTGGGCACCAGGGCCTCGTTCATGCGCTCCCGCTGCATCCGCAGCAGGGACACCACGTCGACGGTGCCCAGCACCTCGTCGAGCTCGTGGGCGACGGTGACCGGCCAGCCGGCCAGCGAGGGCGGCAACAGCGTCGGCGGGGCGACGAGGACGACCTCGGCCCCGAGGGTGGCGAAGGCGTGGACGTCGGCCCGGGCCACCCGGGAGTGCTTGACGTCGCCGACGATGGCGACCCGGCACCCGGCCAGGTCGGTGGTCCCCAACCGTCGGGTGAGGGTGTAGCTGTCGAGCAGGCCCTGGGTCGGGTGGTCGTGCCAGCCGTCGCCGCCGTTGACCACGCTGGCGTCGATCCAGGACGCGACCCGGTGCGGGGCGCCGGAGGAGCGGTGCCGCACGACTACGGCGTCGACGCCCATGGCCTCGATGGTGAGGGCGGTGTCACGCAGCGACTCGCCCTTCTTCACCGACGAGGTGCCGACCGAGAAGCTCATGGTGTCGGCCGACAGCCGCTTGGCCGCGGTCTCGAACGACAGCCGGGTGCGGGTCGAGTCCTCGAAGAACAGCGAGGCGACGGTGCGGCCCCGCAGCGCGGGGACCTTGGGGATGGGCCGGTTGCTGACCTCGACGAAGGCATCGGTGAGGTCGTGGAGGGCGACGATGTCGTCCCGGGTCAGGTCATCGGTGGAGAGCAGGTGCTTCATCGCCGCTCCCCCCCGACCCGGCCCGGGCCGGACGCGACGTGCCAGGCACTTCGCGTACCGCGGCGCCCGGCGGCGGCGCTCATCGCACCATCTCCCCGAGGTCGACGCCTTCGGGGTGGACGTCGACCACCTCGTCGCGCCGGGTCGGCAGGTTCTTGCCCACGAAGTCGGGGCGGATCGGCAGCTCCCAGTGGCCCCGGTCGACCATGACCGCGAGCTGCACCGACCGGGGCCGGCCGTAGTCGTGGAGGGCGCCGAGGGCGGCCCGGATGGTGCGCCCGGTGAACAGCACGTCGTCGACCAGCACCACGTTGCGGCCGTCGATGTCCTCCGGGAGGTCGGTGGTCG
>CAYQGF010000265.1:0-5655 GCA_964416885.1 uncultured Iamiaceae bacterium | reverse complement strand
GACTGCTCAGCAGTCTTTTCCACTCAAAGTTCGGCGGTGCGGGCGGCGCGGAGGGCGGCGACGGCGGCGGCCCGGTCACCGTGGGTGACGACGCTCTCGCCGACGAGGACGGCGTGGTAGCCGGCATCGGCCAGGCGGCGGGCGTCGTCGGGGCCCGTCACGCCGGACTCGGCCACCCGCACCACGCCGTCGGGGATCTCGGGCGCGACCCGGACGGCCCGGTCGGTGTCGACCTCGAAGGTGACCAGGTCCCGCTGGTTGACCCCGACCAGGGTGGCGCCGGCGGCCAGGGCCCGCTCGACCTCCCGCTCGTCGTGGGCCTCGACCAGGACGTCGAGCCCGACCTCGTGGGCGATGGCGTGGAAGTCGGCCAGCTGGTGGTCGTCGAGGGCGGCCACGATCAGCAGGACGGCGTCGGCCCCCATGGCCCGGGCGTCGAGGACGTCGGCCTCGACCACGGTGAAGTCCTTGCGGAGCACCGGGGCCTCGACGGCGCGGCGGGCCTCCTGGAGGTCGGCCGGCGACCCGCCGAAGAAGTCGACGTCGGTGAGCACCGACAGGCCGGCGGCGCCGCCCTCGACGTACTCCTCGGCCACCTTCCCGGCCACCAGGTCGACGGCCAGGTCGCCCTTCGACGGCGAGCGCCGCTTCACCTCGGCGATGACGGCCAGGTTCCCGGCGGCGTGGTCGGCGGCGAGGGCGGCCCGGAAGCCCCGGCAGGCCCCGTCGGCCATGGCCTTCTCCGCCGCCTCCTCGACCTTGCCCCGCGGCCGCCGGTCGGCCCGGGCCGCCTCCCGGTGGGCGTCGAGGATGCGGTCGAGGTATGTGGCCGGCATGGGGTCATCCAACCAGAAGCACCCCCGGTTCGGGGGATCAACGGTCGGGGTCGCGGCTGCGGGAGCGGGCCAGCTCGACGAGGGGGAGCCAGATCCAGAGGGCGAGGGAGATGCCGGCGAGCATGAAGGCGACGGCCAGGACCGGTCGGGCGTTCAGGACGAGCCCGACCACCGCGACCAGCCCGCCGACGGCCAGCACGGCGGCGGGCAGCAGCCGCACCGGGCGCCGGGGACCGGGCGGGTCCGGGGGCAGGAGGTCGGTCTCCGCCCTCCACCCGGCGTAGTCGCCCATCCAGCGGTCGTCGTCGGCGCGGGGCGTCCACCCCTTCCCGGCCGGACGAGGGCGGGTCGGCGGGGCCGGACGGGCCCGGTCGAGCGTGGCGTCGTAGGCCTTCCGTCGGCCCGGGTCCGACAGCGCCGACCAGGCCTCGTTGACGTCGCGCATCCGCCGGTCGGCGTGGTCGCGCTCGGCTGGGCTGCGGCCGGCGTGGGCATCGGGGTGGAACCGGCGGGCCAGCGCCACGTAGGCCCGTCGGATCTCGGCCGGGTCGGCGCCGGTCGGGATCCCGAGCGTCTCGTAGTGGGTCCGGGGCCGGTCAGCCACGAGGCCTCAGAGGTCGGAGGGACGGATCGGGAGGTCGACGGCGCGGGCCGCCGCCCCGCCGACGGTCACCGCGGCCGGGACCTCGACCTTGCGGTGCAGCAGGGTGAGGCCGACGCCGGCCGCGGCCGACGTGACGACGCCGACCGGCGCTCCCTCGTGCTCGACGGGGGCCCCGACGGCCCGGCCGTCGAGCCCGGCGCCCACCAGCCCGACGAGCCGGCGGGGGACGTTGCCGCCCCGGCTGTCGACCCGGGCCACCAGCTCCTGGCCGGTGTAGCAGCCCTTGGTGAAGCTGACCGAGGCGTCGATCACCCACCGGCCCAGCTCGGCCGGGATGGTGTCCTCGGTGGCCTCGGCCCCCATCGCCGGGACCCCGGCCCGGATGCGCAGCGCCTCCAGCTCCTCGACCGGCGCCTCGACGGCGTCGGCGGGCAGGTCGGGCGGGAGGGCGGTGGGGTCGAAGTCGAAGACGTCGGAGCCGACCACGCCCGGCCAGCCGCACGGCACCCCGTCGAGCACCTCGGCCCCCCGGACGGCCAGCACCGGCGAGCCCACGGTCAGCTCGACGTCGGCCTTGGTCCGCAACAGGAACCGTCGCAGGCGGGCGTCGAGCGCCTCGCCCGCGCCGGGGTCGACGTCGAGGCGGAACCGGTCCGGCGCCGCCTTGTCGACCCGCGCCCACGCCGCCACCTTGCCCTGGGGCTGGAGCACGAAGCTCCACGCCACGTCGCCGGCCTCCATGGCAACCACGTCCTGGCTGAGCTGGCCCTGGAGGTAGGTGGCGGCGTCGGGGCCGTGGACGGTGACGACGTCGCGTCGGATGGCGGTGAAGGTGGCGGGCACCCGGTCAGTCTGCCGAGGTCGACGCCGACCCGGCTCGCCCGCCGGGCTCCGTACGGGAGGTGCCTGGCACCTTTCGTACGGCCGCTCGGCGCTCGGCGGTCATCCGACGGGCCGCCGGCACCGCGGCGAGGAGGGCCCGGGCCTTGTTGCGGCACTCGAGCTCCTCGTGCTCGGGCACCGAGTCGGCCACCACGCCGGCGCCGGCCTGCACCGACGCCCGTCCGTCCGGCAGGCAGACCATGGTGCGGATGGCGATGGCCGTGTCGATGGCGCCGCCGAAGTCGACGTAGCCGACGATGCCGCCGTAGGGGCCCCGCTTGGTCGGCTCGAGGGCGTCGATGATCTCCATGGCCCGGACCTTGGGGGCACCGGTGAGGGTGCCGGCCGGGATGGTGGCCCGCAGCACGTCGATCGGCGTCCGGCCCTCGGCCAGCTCACCCGACACCTGCGAGGTGAGGTGCATGACGTGGCTGTAGCGCTCCAGCGTCATCATCTCGTCGACCTGGCAAGTGCCGTAGCGGACGACCTGGCCCGCAACGACGTCGGCCGGGTCGACCAGCATCACGTGCTCGGCGACCTCCTTCGGGTGCTCGGCCAGCTCGGCCCCCAGGCGCCGGTCCTCCTCCTCGGTGCGGCCCCGGTAGCGCGTGCCGGCGATGGGCCGGGAGATCACCTTCCCGTCGCGCAGCCGCACCAGGGGCTCGGGCGAGGCGCCGACCAGCGACACCTCGGGGTGGCGCACGAAGTACATGTACGGGCTGGGGTTGACCTGACGCAGGACCCGGTACACGTCGAAGGGATCGGCATCGAGCTGGAGGTCGAAGCGCTGGGCCAGGACGACCTGGAAGATGTCGCCGGCGAGGATGTGCTCCTTGGCCACCTCGACGGCCCGCTCGTAGGTGCCGCCGCCCATGGTGGAGGTGACCTCGGGCAGCTCGACGTCGGGCTCGGGCGGGTCGAGCAGCGGCTCGCCGAGGGGCCGGGCGCCGTCGGTGGCGAGCTGGTCGAGCCGGGCCACGGCGGCGTCGTAGGCGTCGTCGACCTCGCGCTCGGTGGCTCGGGGGCGCACGAAGGCGTTGGCGACGAGGGTGACCCGCTGGCGCCAGTGGTCGAAGGCCGCGACCTCGCCGATCAGCGAGAGCACGGCGTCGGGCAGGTCCAGCTCGTCGGGGGGCACGGCGGGCAGCCGCTCGACCTCCCGCACCACGTCGTAGCCCAGGTACCCGAGCAGGCCCCCGTGGAGCGGCGGCAGGCCCAGGCCCTCGGGCGTGTGGGCCTGGGCCAGGAGGGCGTCGACGGCGGCGAGGATCCCGTCGTCGAGCGGGATGTCGGCGGTGACCGCGTCGACGGCGCCGACGTCGTCGCCCTCGACGATGACGTCGCGGCCCCGAGCGGTCAGGGTGGCGACGGGCCGGCGGCCCACGAACGACCAGCGGCCCCACCGCTCGCCGTGCTCGACCGACTCCAGCAGGAAGCCGGGCTCGTCGTCGGGGCAGAGGCGGGTGAAGGCGGACACCGGGGTCACCTGGTCGGCCAGCAGCTCCCGCCACACGGGGACGACGGTGTGGGTGCGGGCCAGGTCCCGGAAGGTCCCCCGATCGGGCATGACGGGCACGTCAGGCCTCCCCGGCCGCGGCACCGGCGGCGCCGAACGAGCGGAAGAAGCAGGAGTGCTCGCCCGTGTGGCACGCCCCGCGGCCCTCCTGCTCGACGACGAACAGGAGCGTGTCGCCGTCGCAGTCGTAGCGGGCGTCGCGCACCCACTGGCGGTCGCCGGAGGTGTCGCCCTTGCGCCACTCCTCCTGCCGGGACCGGCTCCAGAACACGGTGCGGCCCTCCTCCAGGGTGCGGCGGAGCGTGGCCTCGGTCATCCAGCCCAGCATCAGGACGGCGCCGGTGCCGGCCTCCTGCACGATGGCGGGGACCAGGCCGTTGGCGTCGTAGCGGACCCGGGCCAGGTCCTCGGCGCGGGCCTCGATCGGTGTGGCAGCGGGCATCGGGGTGAACCTACCGACCTACAGGTAGAGGCCCGTGGACGATTCCTCCAGCCGTTCCGAGGCGACGGCGTGCACGTCGCGCTCGCGGAGGATCACGAAGTCCTCGCCCCGGACCTCGACCTCGTAGCGGTCCTCGGGGTTGAACAGGACCTGGTCGCCGATCTCCATCGACCGGACGTTGGGGCCGGCGCCGACCACCTCGGCCCAGGCCAGGCGCTTGGAGGTCTGGGCCGTGGCCGGGATGAGGATGCCGCCCCGGCTGCTGCGCTCACCCTCGCTCTGGGCCCGGACCAGCACCCGGTCGTTCAGCATCTTGATCGGGAGCTTCTCGGACGCCACCCCCCGAGGGTACGGCGTCGGCGGAGCCGACCCGAAGAGGACGCCGGGCGAGCGGCCCGGACGAGGCGACGGCGACCGCGGCGAGGACGACGAGGGCGAGGTCCGCGGGCACCCGGAACCGGGGGTTGCCGTAGAAGCCGGCGGCGACGACCGACACCATCACGGGCATGGCCGCCAGGAGCACGACCGGCCGGCCGGCCCGACGCAGCCGCACCCCGCCGACGACGGCCAGCGGGACGAGCACGGCCAGGCTGGTCAGCGCCACCCACCCCACCGGGCGGGGATGGTTCTGGAGCTCGTCCAGGGTGACCCCGTCGGCCGGCCGGTACACGCCCCACAGCCGGCCGACCCGGGCGGTCATGACCCGGGGCTGGTCCCGCAGGTGGGACCGGATGTAGGCGCGCGAGTGGTCGCGCAGGAGGCCCGAGTAGACCGACTCCTCCAGCTCCTGGTTCGACCCCAGGGCGGCGAAGCAGTCGCTGCTCCACCAGCCGACCTGGTCACCCGAGTAGGTGAGGTCGCAGCTGGCGCCGGCCAGGGCGGTGTCGGCCGACGACGACAGGAGGATCGGCTCCTCGAACCGGCGGGCGTTGTAGCCGAGCCACGGGGCGAGGACGACGCCGCAGGCCACCGTGGCCAGGGCGACGACGGCGACCCGCGGGCGCCAGCCGGTCAGGCTCGGCGCCCACAGGGCGAGCGGGACGACGGTGAAGCCGAGCAGCAGGAGCCCCTCGCCCCGGGCCAGCCCGGCGAGGGCGATCACCACGCCGAGCCCGGCGGTCGCGACCCACGGTCCGCCGGGGGCGTCGCCGTCCCAGACCTGGTGGGCCAGCACCAGGGCGCCGACGACGGCGACGGCGTACAGCGGCTCGGGCATCAGCAGCCCGTCGTTGCCCCAGAGGGCCGGGACGACCGCGCCGAGCCCGGCGGCGACCACGCCGGCGGTCGGGCCGGCCAGCCGTCGGCCGAGGAGCGCCAAGAGGGGCACGACGGCCGCCCCGACCAGGGCGGTGACCAGCCGGTGGGCGCCCCAGCC